>DATHOI010000387.1:0-2222 GCA_035485095.1 Polyangiaceae bacterium
CGAGGTGCTCGAGCAGCGTATTACCGTCGTACCACGGCATCGAATCACTGCGGTGCACGACGTTGTCGCCCTTGAGCGCGCTGATCGGAATGAAGTACACGCCCTTGAAGCCGAGCTTGGACACGAACTCCGAGAACTCAGCGCGGATCTTGGAGAAGACCTGTTGGCTGTAGCTCTCGAGGTCCATCTTGTTGATGCCGACGAAGAGGTGCGGAATGCCGAGCAGCGAAGCGATGTACGCGTGCCTGCGCGATTGCTGCAGCACGCCCAGCCGCGCGTCGATTAAAATGATGGCGACGTTCGCGGTCGATGCACCGGTCGCCATGTTGCGCGTGTACTGCACGTGCCCGGGCGTATCGGCGATGATGAATTTGCGCTTGGTCGTCGAGAAATAGCGATACGCGACGTCGATCGTGATGCCCTGCTCGCGCTCGGCTTTGAGGCCATCAGTGAACAAGGAAAAGTCGATCTCCATGCCGGCGCGCGTGGACGCGCGCTTCACGGCGGAGAGCTGATCTTCATAAATGCCGTGTGTGTCGTGCAGCAGCCGGCCGATGAGCGTCGATTTGCCGTCGTCCACCGAGCCCACGGAGACGAAGCGGAGCAGCTCCTTCTGCTGGTGTTGCTCGAGGTAACCGAGGATGTCTTTGCTGATGAGCTCTTGTTCGTTCATGAGGCAGTTCCGCGCGCGTCGAGGGTACGAGTCTTGGGTTGCGCTAGGGTGTGCAGTCGACTTGGTAAGTGTCGATGGCGGTGACTGCGTCCTCAGCCGCTTGGGTGATCAGATCATTCATGGCCGTCGAGGCGATCGTCGCGGCGTCGCTCACGGCGTCGCAACCCGGGTTGGACGGAGTCCCCGCGCTGGTCGAGCCCGAATTGAGCTGTGCCGCGAGTGAGGTCCCTTGGTCTGCAACGCCGACAGCGGCGGAGAACCCGGCGCTGCTTTCTTGATCGCTCAAGGTGCAGCTCTGGCTCGCGCCGAAGGTCAGCGCGAGCGAGCTGCTGATGTCGACCTGGGCCGTGAACTGTCCGGTGTTCGCGTCGTACGCCGCGTCGTGCCAGGTGAAGGTCGCCGCGCAGCCTGCACTGCCGTTGCAACCGTTGCTCGCGCAGATTGAGACGGCGGTTGAGCCGGAGTCGTCAGTCGCCGTGGCAGCGCAGCCCTGTGTGCCGACGTTCGCCAGGAAGTATGTCGCAAAGCCGCTCGCGAACGCAGCGTGCGCTCCGGTTCCGCAACTGACTCCACTGGAGCCACCCGCGCCGCCGGACGCACTGCCGGCGCTTCCGCTCGCGCCACTCGCGGAGGTTCCGGCACTGCCGCTCGCGCCGCCGCCACTCACGCCACCGGACGCACTGCCGGCGTTTCCAGCCGCGCCGCCCCCGCTCGCGCCGCTCGCTGAGCCTCCCGCGCTGGCGCCGCTGCCCGCGCTGGCGCCACTGCCCGCGTTGCCGCTCGCCCCGGCGGTCACCGCTCCGCCGCCGCCAGAGTTGCCGCTTGCGCCGCTCGATTCGCCGGCCGCGCCACCCTCAGCCGCGCCGGCAGTGCCCGCGCGGGAGTCAGCGCCCGCGGTCGCAGTGCCGCCGCTCGCGGCTCCCGCACTGGCGCTCGCGCCGCCGCTACCGGTTTGGCCCGAGGAGCCAGCGCCCGACGTGACCGAGTCGCCACCTGAGCTCGAGCAGGCTGCGAAGCAGCCTGCGACCGAAGCCAGGAGCAACAAGCTAGCCGAGAGTCGTGTCATGGTTTCTGGGGAGCGGTGTGTCGCCGTGTGCGAGGGGCCGATGGTTCCGAGTGCCGAGCTAGACCCAAAAAATCAAAAATAGCCTTCACGCTTCTTGGTCTCCATCGAGCCTTCTTCGTCGAAGTCGATCAGGCGGCCAGAGCGCTCTGAGTACTTGGTGAGCAGCATCTCTTTGATGATGTCCGGGAGCGTCGTCGCCGAAGAGGGTAGCGCACCGGTCAGCGGGTAACAGCCGAGGGTGCGGAAGCGCACTCTTTCCATGCGCGGTTTTTCGCCTGGATTGAGCGGCAAACGCTCGTCGTCGACCATGAGCAGCGTGCCGTTGCGCTCGACCACCGGGCGCTCTTTGGCAAAGTACAAGGGCACGATCGGAATGCTCTCCAGGTAGATGTAGAGCCAGATATCGAGCTCGGTCCAGTTCGACAGTGGGAAGGCGCGGATGCTTTCGCCCTTGGTGAGCTTGCCGTTGTACAGGTTCCACAG
>DATHOI010000388.1:0-2441 GCA_035485095.1 Polyangiaceae bacterium
GCGAAATTGCCGGGAGGATTGTCGGCCGCCTTGGGCGGGTTCAGCGCACCCGTGTCGCTCTCCATGTCGGTCGGATCGCCAAGGCCGCCGTTGGCAAGAATTGGGAACACAGAGACGTTTCCAGTACCGTAATTCGCCACCAGCACGAACTTGCCGGATGGGTGAACGCTGAGGTGACAGGGCCACTTGCCGTGCGAATCCACTTTGTTGATTAGCTTCAGATCGCCGCTCGCATGATCGACGGTGAACGCGCTCACGCCACCGGATGGCTCGTCCTCGTTGACCGCATAGAGAACGCGATGCAGAGGATCCAGTGCGATCCACGATGGATTGCTGATGCCGCTGAACACCTTTACCTGCGTCATCGCGCCGGTGTCGGCGTTGACGCGATAAAGGACAATCCCCTCTCCGGGTGGCGTGTAGCAGCCAACGTACGCCAGTCGTTCCGTCGGGCCACCCTGAGCGCGAGCGCGTTTGGCGGACGATGTCGCGGCAACGACGCCGGCGACAGCGGAACCACCGATCATCAATCCACGGCGTGTGATCGAAATAACGTCTGTCATGTTCGTTCCCTTTCCTTCCCTTTGAGTTTTTCGTTCGACGAATCTGGTCGCCGAATCAGTCAGCGTCTCGAACGGGATCCTTCACGACGAAGAGGTAGGACAGCGCACCCAGAAAGGTTACACCCGAGCAGATGGAGAGCGCGACGTCGAAGGCGCCGGTGCGATCGAGCACTCGGGTCAATCGAACTGGTGGAGCTGCGGGGCTTCGAACTGATCGCCATCAGACGCTGCTACACCCCTCACCTGCGGCTCGGAAACGAGCCTTTTCAATGCGTTAGCGCGGATGCGAAGCGCGCGAAGAGCAGAATGCACTGAGTGAAGCCATGTCGAAGCCCTCAGTGAAGCTTTTCGAGGCTTTAGTGAAGGCTTAGTGAACGCGGCCGCCACCGACGCCTTGGCAAACAAGACAGCTCGAGTCGCATGGGCGGTCACGTCGACGGAGCAAGCCCATCGGAGGGCCGCCTGATAGCCCGGCGTCAATAGGTTTCGGCTGCGCGAGGGCAAACGGACGCATGATGGCAAACCGGTCGGACCGGAACGGACATCCATCGCGGTTACCCGTTCGTTCTTGTCGCTAGTCCGGCCCAATCGCGCGTCACGCGGTGCGGTTTCGGTAAACAGGCCAATGGGCATAAGCCTCCCGATTGCGTCCGAAAGCGACGCGATCTTGTGCCTTGCCCGATAGCTGCTCAATGCGGTCGGTACGGATCGGTTGCGCTTCAATCTGTTGAGATAAGGAGCGACATTCAAGCGCCCTCAACTAGTCGGGGCAAAGCTCAGAGAAGCCTTGAAATTGAACGCATTCAGAGTTGCCATTGCTGAAATGGTTAACAGAAGGTCGCCCGTTCCCTGCAACGACGCTCAACGCCGAAGCGCGTCGGCCCGACGCTCGACGGCGCAACAGGCTCGCCATGAGGGCGCTGACGGCCCTTCGCTCGATAGCCGGATGCTCGACAGCCGGGATCGAGGCGAGGCGCTGACGGGCCTGATGAACCGCCGGCTGGAGAAGCGGACGCAGGAAGAAATCGTGGTCCGCGTCTGTCGGCCGCGAAAAGTTCCGGTTCGGACCGACGGGGGGAGGACTGCGGAGAGAGGGACGTCGCTCGGTTGCGTTTTTTTCATCCGTCAAGCAATAGTTCGGCAAGCTCTGTTCACGCGCCCTCCGCGGTGTTCAAGCGCGTTGGAGGGAGCGGGTTCAGGTAAGGAGGCTTGCGCATGGGCGTTATCAGCTGGATCATCCTGGGGCTGATCGCGGGTTTCATCGCCAGCAAAATCCTCAACAGGACGGGCTCGGGGCTGGTTTTGGACCTCGTACTTGGGATGGTCGGTGCGGCCGTTGGCGGCCTCATCTTCTCCGGTCTATTTGGGATGAGCGGGGTCACCGGCCTCAACCTGTGGAGCATCATTGTCTCGGTGATTGGTGCGATAATCGTGCTGTGGATTTACGAGGCGTTGATCGCGAAATCTTGACGACAACCGAAACCGTTCGAGCGGCTGTTGAAAAGGCATTGGGGTTGGACGGCGCTTAGACGACGACCACGAGCAATCCCCGAGGATACGCGCGGCGCGAAACGTTCATAGGCCCTAGGCGGTTTTCGGCCCGGCGTGGCGATATTTACTCATCGTCGTGGGTGCGCCGCATTCGAGCGCGGAGACGCAAGGAGCGCACATAGTTTTGGTAGGCATGAGCCGGACCAGCCGGTCGCAGCGTTGACAGATTGCGCGGACGCTTTGGCTCTTCACGTGCTCAAAGAAGGCGTGCTCCTCGGGGCAAGCGATCTCCCAGAAGCCAAAATTGTCCTCGTACTTGACGGCCATTTCAGCGTCCTCTCCTGGCTCTGGCGCAGGGGTCGTTAGCGTCGCTTTGTGGATCAATGT
>DATHOI010000389.1:0-5101 GCA_035485095.1 Polyangiaceae bacterium
GTGCTCGGCGACTATCGCACGGGCGCGCTCGAGCGAGAGATTGCGGCATTGGCACGCACCGCTCGCATCTCTCACATCGCGCTCTCGCACGAGCTGGCCCCGCGCATCGGACTGTTGGCTCGTGGAGACACGGCCAGCCTCGCCGCGTATCTGAGCCCGCGGCTCGCGCACTACCTGGATTTGCTCCAAGCCGAGCTTCCGGGGAGCAGGTTACTACTGATGCAGTCGAGCGGAGGGTTGTGCGACGCCGCACATTTTCGTGGACCAAATGCGCTGCTCTCGGGACCGGCTGGCGGCAGCGTGGCGCTCGCGCACATCGCCGAGCTCCTCGAGTTACCGCAGGTTCTCGGGTTCGATATGGGCGGTACCTCGACCGATGTATCGCGCTTCGCCGGGGAATTCGAGCGTCGCTACGAGCACGAGGTCGCGGGCGTGCGTGTAGTCAGCCCGATGCTGTCGATTCACACCGTTGCAGCCGGGGGCGGCTCGATCTGCCGCGTGACCGATGGTCGCCTCACGGTCGGACCGGACAGCGCTGGCTCGGATCCAGGTCCGCTTTGTTACGCGAGACCCGGCGCCACGCGGCTCACGGTCAGCGACGTGGATTTGGTGCTCGGGCGCTTGGCGCCGCACCGCTTCCCGCTTCGACTGGCGCGCGAACCCGTAGTCGCCGAGCTCGAACGGATCGCCGAGACGCTCCGCGGTGAGGGGTATGTGGCAACGACCGAAAGCGTCGCCAGCGGCTTCTTCGAGATCGCCAATCGCAACATGGCAGAAGCGCTCCGAAAGGTCTCGGTTGCCCGCGGCTTCGACGTACGTGAGCACGCGCTCTTGGTCTTTGGTGGCGCGGGCGGACAACACGCCTGTTCCCTAGCTCGGCTGCTCGACATCCCACGGGTGATCTTCCACCCGCTCTCAGGCGTGCTTTCGGCGTACGGGATCGGGCTCGCGGACATTTCGCACCACGCCGCCGGCGACGCGGGTTGCGTCACGCTGTCCGAACGCGCTTTGCAGGCATTCGAAGCCAATTTTGCGCACCTAGAACTGGAAGCGCGGAGCGCCGCTTCCGCCCAAGCCGACGACGCGCCGTGTCAGTGCCAGCGTCGTCTTGATCTTCGTTATGTGGGCACTGAGACCACGCTGACCCTCGCTCTCGGCACCGCCGACGAGCTGCGGCAGCGCTTCGAGGCGGAGCACGCCCGAACCTTCGGTCACGGCCGCCCCGGCGCCCCGATCGAGATTGCGACGCTGCGCGTCGAAGCCTACGTGCCTTCCGTTGGGCTGCGACAGCGACAGCTCACGCTCCAAGCGGGCGAGCTCCCCTCGCCAGCCCGGCACACCACGCTTTGGCACGACGGAACGCGCCACGACCACGTGCCCGTCTATGATCGCGAAGCGTTGACTCAGTACGCGCGCATCTCGGGCCCCGCGCTGATCGCCGAGGCCGTCGCAACGATCGTGATCGACCCGGGGTTCGAGCTCGAATGTCGTCCTGATGGCATTCTCATCGCGCGGCCGACCGCCCTGGAAGCGCGCCGCGCCGTTGAGGCTCCGGGGGCTCTTCCCGATCCGGTCAGCTTGGAGGTGATGAGCAATGCGTTCATGTCGATTGCGGAGCAGATGGGACACGTGCTGCAGCGCACGGCTCAGAGCACCAACATCCGCGAGCGTCTCGATTTCTCGTGTGCGCTTTTCGATCGAAATGGGGATTTGGTCGCCAATGCGCCGCACATTCCCGTGCACTTGGGCGCCATGAGCGAATCCGTTCGCGCCGTGATCGACGCTCATCCGGTGCTGTTGCCGGGGCAGGCCTTCGTCACGAATGACCCCGCGTTCGGTGGCTCACATCTGCCGGACATCACCGTCGTCGTGCCAGTCCACGATGCCGACGGCGTGTTGCGCTTCTTCAGCGCGACGCGCGGACATCACTCGGATATCGGAGGCATCACGCCGGGGTCGATGCCGGCCTTTTCTCGGACCTTGGCCGAGGAAGGCTGCGTATTCAGTGCACTGTCAGTGATGCGCGCGGGTCGGCTCGACCGAGAGCTCATTTTACAGATCCTTGCGCAAGGGCCGTATCCCGCGAGGCGACCCCAAGAAAATCTGGCAGATCTGGAGGCTCAACTCGCAGCAGCCCACACCGGAGCGCGGCTCGTCCTGGAGCTCGCGCGCGAGCACGGTTTGCCCAAGGTCGAACGCTACATGCAAGCCGTACAAGACCTCGCCGCAGCGAGCGTCGCCCGCGCGCTGCGCGAGTTTCCCGATGACTCCCGTACATTCCGAGATCGGCTGGACGACGGCACCGCGCTCGAGGTCACACTCATCGTCGCCGACGGGAAGGTGGAGCTGGATTTCACCCGCTGCGGTCCGGAATCGTCCGGCAACCTCAACGCGCCCCGCGCCGTAACGCTCGCCGCCGTGCTGTATGTCTTGCGTGCGCTAGTCGGGCGCCCCATCCCGCTGAACAGCGGCTGCTTGCGTCACGTGACGGTGCGCCTGCCTGAACGGTCCATCGTGAACCCGGGCCCTGGCAAGGCCGTCGCGGGCGGCAATGTCGAGACTTCGCAGCGCGTCGTCGACATCTTGCTCGGCGCGTTCGAGCGCGCGGCCGCTAGCCAAGGCACGATGAACAATGTGAGCTTCGGTCGGGAAGACTTCGGCTACTACGAGACCATTGCGGGTGGTGCCGGGGCTGGGCCTGGCTTTCCGGGCGCGAGCGCCGTGCACACGCACATGACCAACACGCGCATCACCGACCCTGAGGTCATCGAGCAGCGCTTCCCGGTGCGTATTCACGAGTTCTCGATCCGGCGCGGTTCGGGTGGCACGGGGCGCTACTGCGGTGGCGACGGCGCCTGTCGCGAGTACGAGTTTCTCGAGCCGTTGACCGTATCGGTGCTCAGCGAGCGCCGGCTCTCGCCCCCCTTTGGTCTCGAGGGTGGGGGCCCGGGCGCGGTTGGGCGTAACTTGCACAATGGCGAGGACATGCCCGGTCACGCAAGCTTCGGTGCTGCTAGCGGCGACCGCCTGCGCATCGAGACCCCCGGCGGAGGCGGCTACGGCGCACGAGAGCCGTAAGGCCACCCGCGGTCTTCCGCGCGGCTACGGCGCGTCCGGGTGCGCGCTACTCTTCGACAGCGCCTCACGCACGGCGAGGGCGAGGGCGCAGCTATTCGTTTGCCGCTGCTCCGCGGCCAGAGTCTCCGGGTTCTGCACGATACGATCGCCTACTGGCACGAACTCGGCGTTGGCGTCGGCCTTCAGGCGCAAGAGCGGGCTGCGCGTCTTCAGATCCCAGATGCCGATGCGAGCGGCATGCGGTTCGCGCTGCACGCGCTCATCGCTAGTCTCCCCCGCGTCCGGAGCCTCGGGCGGTACACCGCCGCTCGGATCCTCATCGAGCACCAACGTGAAGTAGCGCGAGCGCGACAGCAGCTCGATGGCGACGGGCACGTCGCGCTTGGAAACACTGTCCAAATCGCGATCGTAGGCGTTCAAACCGAGCTCGGTGTCGGCCTCGTGCACTTCGTCGGTCCACTCACTGGACAGCACGCGGAGCGCGCGATACGCGAGCCGCATGTTGTACGGGCGCGGCGGGTCGGCACACACGTTCCACTCATTGCACAGTTGCCCCGACACGCAGTCCGAGGTCACCCGACACGCGGGGCCCTTCGTCGGGTCCGGCGCACCCAAGCGCACGAACAAGCACGACGTGAAGCCGTCATGAAGCGAAGCGCGCGCTGCTGAGCGGATTGATTTGACCGACGCAGTGTTCGCCATCCGAAGCCGAAAATAGACACCCGGGCTGGTGCTGATCTTTTCGAGCGATGCGCTCGAGTCGACGAAATCCCCCGGCCAGCCAGCTGCCAGCTCGCGGACCCAGCCCTCGACCTGTTCGCGGAACGGGAGGATTTTTGGCCCCAGCGTGAGCGCAATCGCGCGCTGCTTGGCCATGACTTGGCTGCGTCGTGTCTCGATCTGCCCTTGCGAAATACGCCAATACACGACGCTGAAAACGCCGAGAGCAACCGCGGTCATCAGCCAAAACTGCGGCGGAATCGAGGCCATGCGCACGCGCCCGAGCGCAATGGCCCGACGTCGTTCGGCGCGCGCCTCGTTCAACGAGGGCAGGCCGGAATCAGTGACTGCTTTGCGCTTGGACAGGGCCACGGGCTCGGGGGGGTATTGGGCGGCTAATAACAGTACGGGGAGCTACTCTGCGTCGAGAGCGCTCCCCGTTCTGCCGATCAGGCTCGCCCTTACTTACCGAGGCGACCAACCATGAAGCTGACGTTCGGGTAGCCCGCGAACGCAGCCGTCTGGAACACGCTCTTCACGACGAGCGCCTGAACCTTACGGTCCACCTGGAGGATGACCACACCCGGGAACTCCTTGCCCGGATTGATCTGCTTCCAAAGCTCGCGCTTGTTCTTGAGCACGTTGAAGAGCTCGTCCACGCGCTGCAGACGATTGGCTTCCTCGATGGCTCGGGTGTTACCCGCGGGTGCGCCGTCGACCAAGATCTGCGTCCCGGTGATGGCCACCATCGGCGCCTCGGTCATGTCCATCACGTTTTCCGCGTTGGGCAGCTTGACGTTCTTGTCCACGGGGAGCTCGCCGGAGGCGGAGAAGCTCGCGAGCAAGAAGCACACGATGCACAAGAGGAAGTCGATGAACGGGATCAGCGGTACTTCATGGTTGGTGGAGCGAGCGCCACCACCAGCGACCTTCTTGCGCACGAAGGCCAGTGGGATCGCGTGCATGAGGCGCCGACCGGGAACCGAGATCGGCTGATGAAAGCGGCTGAGAGGTTTTTCGGATGACATCAGTTCACCGCGAAGGTCACGTTGAAGGACGGCACTTTTTCACTCTTGCCGGCGAAATCGAAGTCGCGCTTCGGCGAGTAGATCGCGTCAATGACCGCGATCACGTCAGAAAAAGGCGTCGTGTTGTCGGTGTGCAAGATCGCGAGATCGAACTTCTTGTCCGAGCCTGCGCGGTGCGAGCCGTTTGCAGTCCACTCGTCCTCGATTTTCTTAGCGAGATCGGGGAAACGAATGTCGCCGTTCGAGCCCGTGGGCACGGCCTTACGATCGACGTC
>DATHOI010000390.1:0-3484 GCA_035485095.1 Polyangiaceae bacterium
TGGCGACGGCGTGCTCAGCCTGGACGAGCTGAAGGCGGGCGAGGAGAAGATGCGCGCCAACTTCATGGCCAAGGCCGACACCAACCACGACGGCACGGTGAGCCCTGAAGAGCGCAAAGCCGCCTTCGAGAAGTTTGCCGAAGCGCGCTTCGCGAAGCTCGACAAAAATGGCGACGGCGCGCTCACCGAGGCCGAGGTCGGCGAGAAGCGTTGGGCGCGTCTCAGCGTCGCGGATGCGGACAAGAACGGCAGCGTGACAGAAGCCGAGCTTCAGCAAGCAGTGGCTTCCGGCGTGCTGAAGTTCCCGCACCGCGGTCACCACGGCCATCACGATGCTGACGGTGCAGCGCCGCCCGCGGCGGACCCTTCGGCGCCCGGTAGCTCGACCGGTAGCTGAGCTAGCACTCGGAAGTGCGACCAACGCGAGGCGCCGCAGCAAAAAAAAATGCTGCGACGCCTCGTCGCTTTTTGTGGCGAGAGTCCGCAACTGAAACGACAAACGCCGCATGAGGCTCCGGTACGGCGCTGTGGTTTTCGCAGCGCGCGTGTAGGTATGGTTAATTCTGTATTGATCGCGCCGTACAGATGGGTGGAGCTTTATAGCTTTGTTGCTTCACTGTCTCATCGACCGAGCGTTGGTCTGACGGATGGTCGTTCGAATCACGCCTGCTCCTGCCAAACCTGCTCCGGAAACCGTCGGTGCGGGCGAGCGTCCGCCCTCGGACACGGGTCGTAAGGCACGCGCGACGCCGCCGCGTACCGAGTACTTGGCTGGCGCCGTGATCGCCGATCGCTACAAGCTCGTGCGGCCGCTCGGACACGGCGGCATGGGCGTCGTTTGGGTCGCCCATTCGCTCGTCTTGGGCGTCGACGTAGCGCTCAAGCTGATCCACTCCGACGTGGCAGGGACGACTGGCGCCACGCGCATGGCGCGGGAGGCCCACGCCGCCGCGCGCCTCGGACATCCGGCGATGGTGCGCGTCTTCGACTTCGGCTGGACGAGTCGCGCCGATCCGTTCTTGGTGATGGAGCTCGTGCAAGGCGAGAGCCTCGGCGCGATGCTGCGTCGGGAGATGCGCTTGCCCGCTATTTTAGCGGTGCAAATCGTCTTGCCGCTGGCTGACGGGCTGCGCTCGGCGCACGACAAGGGCATCGTGCACCGCGACATCAAGCCGGACAACATCTTGGTCGCGCGTGACGAGTTCGGTCGTCAGCAACCCAAGCTGCTCGACTTCGGCATCGCCAAGGTCGATCAGCAAGCTAGCGAAGATCGCAAGCTGACGCAGGTCGGTGTCGTGCTCGGCAGCCCCGAGTACATGTCGCCCGAGCAAGCGCTGGGCCGCGAGGACATCGATCACCGCACCGACGTTTGGGCGCTCTGCGTCGTGTTGTACGAGAGCATCACTGGGCGGCTGCCTTGGGATCGACCGAACTACAACGCGTTGATGCAGGCGATCATTCACGAGCCGGCCGCCGCGACGACCGAGTTTTCGGCGGGCGACTCGGACCTGTGGCGCGTGATCGAACGCGGGTTGCAGAAGAACCCAAACAATCGCTGGGCCTCGATGACCGAGCTCGGGGAGGCGCTCGCGCTCTGGCTGTACGAGCACGGCGTAAAAGAGGACATTTCGGCGAACTCATTGCACGCCGTTTGGCTGGACGGCTCGCTGTCGGGCGTGCGGATGGATCTGTCGTCGCTTTCCCCGCGCCGCCCGCTGAGCAGCGGTTCGGAGCTTGCTCCCATTCCGGCCAACGCGGCGCGGATGCCGTCCACCGAGCGCCCGAAGCTCGAGACGGCATCGCTGGTCGCAGCATCGGCCGAGCCCGTGTCGAGCGTAGGGGCCGCGTCGCGCCGCGGGCCCGGGTTGTGGATGCTGCTCGTGGTGCTGGCGCTCGCTTTGGGTTTGGGGTCGGGCTTTCTGCTGCGCGCAAATCACGCGCCCACGCCTGCGCCCGATCCGACCGCGGCGCTCACTAAGCCGGCGGCGCTCACTGCGGCTCCCGTGGCTGCTCCGCCGGTCGTCGTTGTCGATGCCACTCCGCAGCCGAGCTCGAGCGCGGCTTCGGCTCCTTCGGTTCCTTCTGCTCTGTTGCACGCAGTGGTGAGCAAAGGCGCGTCGCGGGCTGCTTCGACCCCCGCTCGAGCGCCAGCAGGTCACGCTGCGGCCGGAAAACACGCCTATGATTTTGGTTTCTAAGGCGCTCCGGGCAAAGTCCAGCAGGCGCCGAGCTTACGGCGTTTTTGGCGGATTACTGAGCGCGCTCGTGTGGCTGTGCCCAGTGCTGGCGCGCGCCGAGGACGCCGAGACCCGCACGGCGGCGCGTGATCTCGCGACACAAGGCGCTCAGGCGTTCGACGCCGGTCGCTATGACCAAGCGAGCGATTTTTTCTTGCGCGCGTACGAGCTGGTGAAAGCGCCGTCCATCGCGTTGATGCACGCTCGCAGCCTGGCAAAGCTTGGCCAATTGTTGGAAGCGATTGACGTTTATGAACAAACCGCGCGGGTCAAGCTGCCGCCGGGCGCTCCAGACGCTTACGTCAAAGCGGTCAAGACCGCGCGTAGCGAGGTCGAGGAGGTGCGCAGCCGCGTGCCACGGCTCAAGCTCACGTTGACCGGCGTCGAGCCCTCGGAAAATCCAGAAGTCACGATCGACGACAAGCCGACGCCTGCCGCCTTGCTGGGCGTGGAGCGACCAATGAACCCGGGCTCGCATCACGTCGCAGTGCTCGTGTCCGGCGAACCGCGCGCCACGCGCGAGCTGAGCTTGGAAGAGGGCAAGAGCTACAACGTGGAGCTCGACGCGAGCGCGAAGACGCCCGCGCCCGCGCCACCCATACCTGAAAAACAGCCGGATTTTCCCGCTGCGGCCCCGGCACACGCGCCGCCGGTGGTGACCTCCAGTACGGATTCGAGCGAGGCGCCTGCTACGTCCAGCGCGCACACGCTCGGCTATATTGGCGTCGGCGTGGGTGCTGTTGGTCTGGCGCTGGGCACGTACACCGGGCTCGTCGCGTTGCATCACAAGTCGCAGCTCGACGAGGTGTGTCACCCTGGCTGTCCGCAGTCATCGGCCGGTGATCTGAATGGCTTTCGTAGCAACCGCACGATCTCTTGGCTGAGTTACGGCGTCGGCATCGCGGCCGGCGCTACTGGGGTGCTCTTGCTCACGCTCGGTCACGCGGACCACGAGCACGTCGCACTTCGAGTCGTGCCCGGTGGCGTGCAGATCGGCGGTCGGCTTTGAGTCACGTAGACAGCCCTCGCGCTTTGAAGTCGCGTCTTGCGCTGGTGCCCTGGCTGCTATTGAGCTTCACCTTGACGGGCTGTCCGCTGAGCGACAACTACTCCTTGTTGTCGGACGCGGCGGGCGGTGTCGATGGTGGCGATGACGGTGGCGCGACTGCATCGGGCGGCACTGAATCCGCGGGCGTCGGTGGCTTCGGAGGCGCGCTGTCCGGTGCTGGGTCGACGCTCGCTGGCGG
>DATHOI010000391.1:0-7296 GCA_035485095.1 Polyangiaceae bacterium
GTTGCCGCGGCGTGAAATGCTCGGTCGAAGCTCATAGCGACCTCTACAAATCACATCCCCGTTTCGACAAAAAGGGGGGACTCACTTTCTCCAACAATCCCGATCGCTTACCCCGCTAACCGATCGGCATTGAGTTTAAACTTCAGATTTAAATGAAAACAGGGTAGCCCGACGCCGGCCTGACCTACCGGCGGGCGCACTGAGCTCAAACGAGGCCGAGCGCGGTCAGCAGGCGCCGCCATTCTTCGGCGCCCACGATGTATTCGAGCTTGCGCAGACGTGTCGCGCCTGCCGGCCAGCGATAGCTCGTGTCCCACAGGCCGATCACTTGCGTTTGCCCGTTGGGCCAGACGAGGCGCAGCGTCGGCATCTCGTAACGGCCGGCGCGCGACGAGTAACGATGGAAGTGGCGTGTTGCGCTCAGCGGAGGCTCGGAGGAATTGGCGCGCCCTGCGCGACGACTGTCCTCGAGCACTGGACTAGGACGCGCCCGGCAACACGAATCGCGCCGCTGAAGGCTGCGCGTGCGTGCCATGGTGCGTGAGGCATCGTCTATCCGCTACTAACGTGCCTCCGTCAAATCGCGCTGGCAGATCCAAACGCCGCCGTCGCCTGGCCCGCTTCCGTTAGCTGCAAACCCCACCTGTCACGGTCATGCTGAGTCAGAATGGCGGTCGGCCTCGCCGCGTTGATGACTCATCAATCGGGATGCTTGCGCACGAATGGCATGAGCACGTAGGGCGCTCCGGCCTGACACGTTTAGCTTTCGAAAGATCGACGAGAGCTGGTTCGCGATCGTGCGCGCGGTCGTGCCACGCGCAGCAGCTATCTCTGTGGTGCGTTTCCCGTCGATGACGAACTGCGCGATCGCGTACTCAGAAGGAGAAAGCCGACCTCGCAAACTCTCCGCGGGGCTCGAGACGCTGACCAGCCAGTGGATCACGCCTTCTTGGCTGAACCCTTCCACCCTGGCTCGCCCGAGCGGCATTCCGCGCGCCGCGAGCGCAGCCATTGAGACCAAGGGTACAGTTCGTAGGGTTGACGATTCGCAGCCCATCCGGTTGAGCAAGGTGGTGCAGCGCGTATTCAACCCAGACGCCGACATTCCGACTTCCGCCGCCACGGCCTTCGGGCACTCTCCCTCGAGGATGCGCTTGAACAGGAGGCTGTCGAGCGGGCGCGGCTCCGAACGGGGCCTCGGCGTGGTTCCGAGCGCCAACTCGGCGAACGACCGATCCGCCAGGCTGAAAGAGGAGACGATCGTGAGCTCGCCGATCACCAGCAACTGCCACAGGCGGCCCAATTCGATATCGCCAGTGGCGAGGTCACGGTATGCCGCTCGCCGCGTTGTATCTGCACTGGGCGCGGCAAGGTCCAACTTTGCGAAATCAGCTTGAAACAACATCTAGCGACCTCCCGTTGTCGAACGGGTGCACGGACGTTCCCGTTACTGGGCTCGTCCTGCGTCCCTCAACGACTCATACTCATCTGCTCGCGCAACGCCCATTACAGGGCATTGCACGAGTGCCGCGCCGCGCGCAGACCCGCGATTGTCAATGATCGACTAGGTCGTCGAACGAGAAATGCCGACCGTTCCATTGAGCCGACACGCAATCGGTACCTGCCGCGCACAGTGATGAATAGCCTGCCACCGGGAGGACGGTGCACGTTCCGACCCGCCGAGTAGCCAAACAGTATCGGCCAGGTGTTGGAGGGGTAAAGGATTCGCGCCAGCGCGCTGTCGCCCTGCTTCCAAAAAAGCGGCCTCGGCCGAGCGTCGGCGCGATTCGGTTCGCGGGCCAGAGCCGATTGTAATGCGCTGTAATGGATTGGCCTCATGGACTTGGTAAGAAGCGTGGGGCCTTCACTCTGCCTCCGTGATCCTGGGCGTATCCCACGCTGCTCGATAGGCCTCAGCACCGAATTCCGCGCAACACTCAATGATCGCGAAAAATACGCCCATGGTGTCCGAGGTTTGGACGTGAACTCCGTCCGAGCGTCCAGTCGAGAGCTCGCTGCGGAGTCTCTCGAGAATCATGCGACGCTTCCGCTCGACTTCGTTCCGCTCGACTTCGTTTCGAAGTCGTTACGGCAATGCTCGCGTCTGCGCATGACGAAGGTCGGGATGAGTTCCTTCACTGGAGCCCCGTCAAATCTGCTATTTCGTAGCCGTCGGTCCTCCCGGGGGGACCGAACATGCACCATGCTACAGGGTTCCATTGGAGCGTATGAGTGCGGGCAGGAGCTCGGCGCCGGAGCGATGGGTACGGTTTTTCATGCGCGGCAAGTGGGCCTCGATCGCCCCGTCGCGTTGAAAAGGCCGATAGACAAGTCTGCCAAGTGCATCGAAGCGATCAATCGTGAGGTCTCGGCTTTGCGCCGTATCCAGCACCCGGGGGTCGTGAGATTCGTGGATAGCGGTACGGTCGATGGCCTCCCTTGGTACGCGATGGAGCTTTTGGAAGGCGAGAGCTTGCGGCGCTTCAAGAATCGAATCTGGAGCTCGCACTACCGACTCGAGACCCCGATTGGGTCTGGCGAAGTCGTCAGTGTGACCGCGCCAGGCTCGATTCGACCGAGCACCGATCTAACTCAATTGGAAGTCAGAGAGCCGATGTCGCAGCGGTGGCGCGAACCCGTGCCCATCGCGCCGCTCGAGTTGCGCTCGATCCTCCGGATCGGTCGTCGCTTATGCTCGACTCTGGCGTTTCTACACGGTGAGGGCTTCGTCAACTGCGATTTGAAGCCGGAGAACGTGATTCTCGTGCATGGCAATCCCGTAATTGTCGACTTCGGGCTCGCCGCGCGTCAGCCAGGGGAATCGAGCCGAGAGGCGCACGAAGTCGCTCGGCGCATGGTCGGCACGTTGCCGTACATGTCGCCCGAGCAGATCCGTGGCGAGCTCGTGGACGCGCGGAGTGATCTCTACTCCATGGGCTGCTTACTCTATGAGCTCCTGACCGGGCGCGTGCCATTCCTCGGCAGCGTGCACGAGATCGTCGAAGGTCAGAAGAGCCGCGCGCCCGAGCCGCTGCGAACCTTCACCGTGGGCCTACCACCGCGGCTCGAAGCGGTGATCGCGAAGCTCCTAGCCAAGGAGCCCGCGGGTCGCTTTGGCTACGCGGACGAGGTGGCGAGCGCGCTGTCTGAGCTCGTCGATGACGACGCCGAGCTCGCGACCTTCCCCGCGGCGCGTTCCTACTTGTATCGACCGCGCTTCGTCGGTCGACAAGACTCGCTTTCGCGGCTCGCGGAACTCGCGGAGAGCGCAGCCGCGGGAGGAGGCACGCTGGCCTTGCTCGGCGGCGAAAGCGGAGTCGGTAAGACGCGCATTGCTATGGAGCTGACGCGGCACATCCCGAGCGATCTGCGCGTAGTAGCCGGCGAGACTTCAGCTTTGTCGGCGGACGGCCCTACGCAAGTCGGTCCGTCTCCGCTGCATGGCATCCGCCCCTTGTTGCGAGCGGTCGCCAATCACTGCGTCGAGGGTGGGGCAGAGGTGACCGAGCGTTTGCTGGGCCATCGGCGCGCCGTGCTGGCCTTGTACGAGCCACTCTTGGCGCAGGTCCCGGCGTACGGGAGCTTGCCGCCCGCGCCGCCGCTCGCCGCCGATTCCTTCCGGCAGCGCTTGTTCCGATATCTGGCCGAGGTTCTCGAGGCGTTCGCGGAAGAACGCCCATTTATTTGGATTTTCGACGACGCGGGCTGGGCTGACGATTTGTCGCTGGCTTTTCTGGCTTCGCTCACGCCCGAGCGGGTCGAGCGAACCCCGATGCTCATCTTGTGCTGCTATCGGAGCGAGGAGGAATGCGCGGGGATCTTGCAGCTCACCCGGCTCGCGCATGTCGCGAAGTTCACGCTCAAGTCGTTCGAGCGTTCCGAGCTCGACTCCATGGTGCGTGACATACTCGCGATTGCGGAACCGCCGGGGTCGTTTGCAGAGTTTGTCGCCGAGCAAGCTGGGGGAAACCCCTTCTTTCTGGCCGAGTACCTACGCGCCGCCGTTTCCGAGCGCATCCTGGTCCGTGATCAGCGTCGCTGGCAATTGCTCTCGCCAGACTCGTCAGCAAGCCCGAGCTATGCTCAGCTCCGCCTGCCGCGCACGCTGCGCGAGCTGATCGAACGGCGGCTCGGCAACTTGAGCCAAGGCGCACAGAAAACCGCGGTGGCGATCGCGGTGTTCGGCAAGGAAGCGGAGATCGGTCAGCTCGAAGCGGTTAGCGGGCTTTCAAGCGTCGGACTGAGCGATGCGCTCGAGGAGCTCGTCGCTCGACAAGTCATCGATCGTGTTGAAACTCAGAAAGTCAGGTTCGGCCACGACAAGCTGCGCGAAGTGGCGTATTCGGCAGCCTCGGAGTCGCTCCTGGCGGAGCTCCACGGCACGGCCGCCGATGTGCTCGAAGTGCAACTCGGCGTGAGCCGCGACGCCGAGCGGCTGTGGGCGATCCTAGGCCATCATTTTTCGCTCGCGGGCCGTGCCGAGCGCGCCGCAACGTATATGGCCAAGGCCGCCGCGCATGCTCGCGCGACGCACGCCATCTCGGACGCAATTCGTCTGTACCGGGAGGCGATCGAACAATACCGCCGGGCTCGCACGCTGAACGACGGTGCGAGCTCATCCACCGAACTCACGCTACTCGAGGGGTTGGGCGATGTCCTCGGCCTGAGCGGGCTGCGCGTGGACGCACGCGCCGCCTACGAGGCGGCGCTCGAGCGAACCAGTGCTGAAGTTGGCGCGAGCGCCTTGGTGAGCGCACGACTATTTCGCAAGCTAGGCAAAACTTGGGAAACTCAGCATCCGTACGACGAGGCGTTGCGCCTCTACGGGCGCGCCCGCGACACGCTCGGCGACTCACCGCCGGGCGACGAAAGCTCGGTTCGCGACGAGTGGGTGCAAATCCGGGCCGATCAAGTGTTCGCCAACTACTGGCTCGGGCGGCTACCCGAGATCACGTTACTCGTGGCAGAGCTCAATGCGGCGCTCGGTCCGGCCGCCAGCCCGTGGCAGCGCACTCGCCTCCACCGTGCTCAACTCCAGCTATGCTTCCGGCGCGACCGCTATGCGCTCGACGATGAGGGCGTCGAGTACGCGCGAGCGGCTCTGAACGACTGCCTCGCTTCCGGCGACCTTGGCGACTTGCCCTTGGCGCACTTCAATTTCGCGTTCGCCCTGTTCTTGCGCGGAGAGTTCGAGGCCGCGGACTGGGAGTTGAAGAGCGCGCTCGCCATCGCCGAGCGCATGGGCGATATCGTCTATCAGGCTCGGTCGTTCACCTATCTGTCGATAAATGCGCGGCGGCGTGGGCAAATCGAGGACGTGCTGCACTATCTTCCTCGTGCGCGCGCCACTGCAGACGCGGCAAGCATGGGCGACTACATCGGCATCGTTCGCGCGACCGAGAGCTGGCTCGCGTGGCGCGAAGGCTCGCTCGCGGAAGCCAAGGCGCTGGCCGAGCGCGCGCTAGAAACCTGGGCCAAGCTGCCTTTCTGCTATGCGTTCCAGTGGACCGCGCTGTGGCAACTGCTCGACATAAGTGTCGCCGAGCACCAGCTTGCAGACAGCGCGCGCTTCGCCGCGGCGCTCGTCGACTCGCAACAACAACGGCTGCCGGACGACGTGACGCGCGAGCTCTCCACAGGGCTCCTGCTTGCGCAGGACGGCGACGCTGAGGCAGCCGAAAACAGCTTCCGTTACTCGATATCAGGGGCTCGACGCGATCGATTTCTCTAGCTACTAGGAAGACGAACATGGCTCTCTATTTGCACGTGCGAATTACGGTGAAGGCCGACCAAGTCGCAGCCTTCATCAAGGCGGCTCGAAAATTTCTCGAAACTCGGTTCCTGCCGAAACAAAAGTGGGAGCTGATTGCCGCGTTTCAAGCCACTGGGGCGAATTACTTCGGAGATCTCGCGGAGCGCTCGAACGCAGCTCGCGAGAAGCATCCGCTGGAAGTGACGTTCATCAATGTCTGGCGCATGAGCGACATCGTCGACCTGTCCGAGATCATGCTCGAGCTGTCCGAGTTCGGTCCGTACATCGACCTGGATGCGCGCGTTACTGACGAGAGTCAGGATGTCGCGCTGCGCGTGATTGATTCCGACAGCAACGGGGACGCGGAGCTGATCAAGAAGGTGAAAGCGGCTCGCTGTTGCGCGATGGTTCGGCATTACGTGGATCGCGCAAACCTTGCCGAGTTCGTCGTCAACTTCGGCGCCCTGGTCCCGAGCTGGGAGCACGGGCTCGTTTACTGCGGTACCTATCAGAACGTCACCGGGTTACTCAATGAATTCTGGGACGTCTGGATCGTCGAGCCAGCGCTCGATTTGGCCGCGTTTCGCGCCAAGCTCAGCGCTCTCGTGGTCGCTGGCGGCAAGGACGCGGTAACGCAAGCCTTCCGACACAGTATCGACTTCGACAAGGATGGCCCCGACGACGGCATCGTGATGGTCGAACCCGCAGAGTATTGGACCAAGCCATGACGACCCTCGTAGTCGGAGCGACTGGCGAGCTTGGCTCGAGAGTGTGCCGCGGCTTGCGGGACATCGGGCGACCCGTGCGGGCATTCGTCCGGCTTTCGTCGGCCCGGACAGCGGTCCAGTCACTGGAGCAAATCGGCACGGAGCTCGCCGTTGGCGACCTCAAGAGCCCACGCACTCTGGAACCAGCGTTGCGCGGCGTGAGCACAGTGATCTCCTGCGCGAGCTCGGTACCTCCCAAGCAAGAGGGGGATTCGATCGAGTCGGTCGACCTCCGGGGCCACTTGCACTTGGTCTCGGCGGCCCGCAACGCTGGCGTCGAGCATTTCATCTTCGTGTCCTTTTGCCGCCACGAAAATCTGGAATTTCCGCTGCAAACTGCCAAGCGAGCCGTGGAGAGCGAACTCGTCGGCAGCGGGATCCCCTACACGATTTTCCAGCCCGTCGACTTCATGGAATCGTGGCTCTCGAAGGCGGCCTACTTCGATCCGTTCGGCGGCAGCGTGACGTTGCTCGGCGACGGCAGGGCGAAGACGACCTGGATCTCTCGGAACGACGTGGCTCGCTTCGTCGTCGGCGCGGTCGACAACCAGCGCGCCAAGAATCGAATCTTTCCGCTCGGTGGTCCTGAGGCCCTATCGCAGCTCGAGGTGCTCGAGCTGTTCCGTGCGGCCGGCGCCGACAAAGTCGACATCGCCAATCAGAGCGAAGCGACCTTGGAGGATGGGCTCAAGTCGCCCGATCCGTTGGCCTGCTCGTTCGCGGCCATGATGCTGAGCACCGCACGAGGCCAGCGAGCATCGTCGGTCCCGGCCCAAG
>DATHOI010000392.1:0-3740 GCA_035485095.1 Polyangiaceae bacterium
TCCCGACTGACCGGTGCGCGCTCGGTCGTGCACGTGCACGTGAAGTGGTCCGAGCAATACAGCGCGCCAGCCAAGTGGGGAGTGCGACGTGCGGATGCAGTGTTCAGCATTTCGCGCTACGTAACCGAGACGCTGATTCAGATGGGCAAACCACCGGCCGCGATCCACACGGTGCTGAACGGGATCGAGACAGCCAAGTGGGACCCGAGCATCGATGGCGGCGCGTTGCGGCGCGAACTCGGGGTCTCGAGTGAAGCGTTGGTCTTGGCCTCCGTGTCGCGACTCTTCTCCTGGAAGGGTCAGCGTGAGCTAGTGCGCGCGTTCGCGCTCGTCTGCGCCGTGTTGCCGAACGTGCGTCTATTGATCGTCGGCGCCGACGCAGGTGAGGTCGAAGCGGGCTCTTTTACTGCGGAATTGAAGGCTCTGGCGAGCAGCTTGGGCGTCCGGGACAATGTGATTTTCACCGGTCCGCGCTCTGATGTGCCCGAGATCATGGCGGCGTGTGACCTGTTCACGATGCCGAGCTTCGAGGAGCCATTCGGTTTGGTATTCTTGGAAGCCATGGCCATGCGCCGTCCAGTCATCGCGGTCGACAACGGTGGTACGCCAGAGGTCGTCGAGCATGGCCGCACGGGACTCCTGTCGCGGCCTTGGGATATCCCAGGGCTCGCTGCCAACATCCTGACCTTGCTTCGCGATCCGGAGCTCAGAGCACGAATGGGCGAACAGGGGCGAGCACGCGTCCTCGAGCTCTTCACTGCGCAGCGCATGGCGCGCGACGCGGGTGAAGCCTACGAGCGAGTCCTCGGCCGACGCTAGAACAGCGTGGGCCGCTCGCGCTCAGTGTGCATAACCCTTGTTGTTGAACAGCGACGTGACGAAGCGATACGCCGAATAGCTGATGGGCGCCGTTACGAAGGTGCGTTCGCGGACTCGACCGAGCCAGTTCGGATTGAACCAGTTGGGATCGAAGCCGATCTTCCCGCCCTTGTCGCGGAAGGCTTCACCCTCGCGAACGTTTTTCTCGCCGAAGGTAAAGGCCAGCATCGGACGTGGCACGCTCGCCTTGTTCGGCATGCCTCGATGCCAGAGTTTGGACGTGCGCACGAGGACGTCCCCCTGACTCAGCGGCAGCCGCTTGCTGCCGCGATACACGCGACCCGCCGCGAAATCACAATAGCGGTAGAACTTCTTTTGCGTACCAGGCACGACGTCGATCGCGCCGTTCACTAGGTCCGTGTCGACCACGGCGACGTTGGCGATCATGAAGTCTTCCAAGAAGATGCCATCCATGTGGTAGTGCTGCGGCACGCTTCGAGGCAGGTTCATGTTGCAACCGGCGCGCATCGGACCAAAGGAATGCGGGGAGAGCTCCTTCACGAGCTCTACGATGCCGCGTTCGACGAGGGCGTCGTAGGCGAAGCGGGAATCTTCGCCAGGGAAGCAGTTCAGGTGCCCGCTGATCCCTCCGCCGCCGTTGAACAGGTCGCCAGTGCGCTGACTGAGCTCGAGCGCGTCGAGCAGTTTGATCCTGAGGTCAGCGAGTCGCTCTTTCGAGACTGCGTCTCTGATGACGACGTAGCCGTCTTCTGCGAAGGAATGTTTGAATTGCTCGAGCTCGGCGGGTGAAAAAGTTTGCATGACTTCAGGAAGTGTTGGTTCGAGTGGGTCGGTCGATGGCTCGCGGACTCTTCGCCCGCAAAACGGAGCGTGGCTGAGCCTTTGGCTCAATCGGTGTGCGGAGGCAGCTCGAGCTCGGCCAGCACGGGAAGTTGCAAGTGATGCACTTGCCAAGTCTCGACGATGATTCCTCGCCTGAGCTCGCCCAGGATCGGCACGAGACCAGCGAGGAGCAAGCTGATGAGCAGTCCTGCGGCCACGATCAGTGCTGGCTTCGGCTTGATCGGCTTGGAGGGGACTTCGGCCGGCACGACCAATTGATAGCGATGGTTGAACGCGGCTTGTGCGGTGTCGAGCTCGATGCGGCCGGTGCGGATGTCGTCTCGTAGCTCGCGATACTTCATGATCGCGCCGGACAGCTGCGCACGCAGCGCGGGATCGGTGTCGTCCTTGGTCAATGCCTGAATGACGGCCGTAGGCAGAGGCTCGGTGCCTTGGGCAGGTGCGGCGCCACCGCCCGCGCTCGCCCCCGTCGAGTTGCCGAGCTTGACCAGCGCCTCACGCCCTTTGATGTCTTGTTCGAGCGTAGCGACTTCGCTGCGCATGAGGGCGACCTGCGAGGGCACTTGGCTCAGCATCGCCACTCGTTCCTCCTCGGTGACGACCTCCGGGTGATTCGGCGTGAACCGCAACTTCAGATCAGCGAGCTTCGCCTGCTCGTCGCGTTGCTTTCGACTCCAATCGTTTTCGAGATCGGCAAGCTTCGGTTTGTCCGCCGCCAGCTTTTCTTTCATGGTCGAAATGTCATCCGCGAGGACGGAGTTCGGATCGAGCCCGGCTGGACGAGCGGGTCGCGCTGCAACGGCGACCGGTTTCGGCGCGCCCGGAGCTGCCGCGGCCTGCGGCGGCGCTGCGACTTGCTCGTCGGCGTTGAGTTGGTCGGCTAAGGCGCCGACTTCATCGCGGAGCTTCGTCGCGTGTCCGTCGAGGATCGCCATCTTGTCCTCGAATGCGGAGATCTCGGCGGTGTGTCGTGACTTCAAGAAACTCTCGCGGGCCGCTTCGGCCAAGCGCGCCGCCGTCTCGCCGTCGCTCCAGTCGGCGGCGATCATGAGCTGGCCCTTCTCGTTCGTGACCAAGAGCTTGGTCTCCAGAGTTCCGACCAGGATGGCCACCTTGGTCTCGTCGTCCGGCTTTCCGAGCAGCGCGCCCATGATGCGGTCCTTGAACCTCAGGATGGAAGGGCGGCGCAGATCGAAGTTCTTCACGAGCCCGGTATCGTGGATGATTCCCGTCAGATTCTCGTGGCTCATGATCAGACCTTCAGCACCCGCCAACGGATTGAGGGTGTCGTTGGTGCGGTCAAGCGGGCTGCCGAGCGCCATGATCACGGTCTTGCACTCGAAGGTCTTGGGCAGCAGAACGAGCGCGCTGAAGGTCAACACGACGCCGACGACGAGGAGCGCTGTCGCGGCGCGCCAACGTGCGCCAATGGCACGCCGAGCAAAAGCCAAGTAGCTCTTGATTTGAGCGGCCTGAAAACCGCCGCCCCCTCCCTCACCAGTCTCTTCTTCGAGCTCATCCATGACGAAATCCGTGGCTTTCTAGGAACGATGGGCCGGCGATTAGCGCGCCCGGGCGAAGTGTAACAAGAAACGGGAAGGGTGCCCTAAACCGTGCCGGGGCGGTCCTCCGCGACCGACGCACGCGGACGTTAGTCGATTCTTTTGCGGCGTTTTTACGTATTGTCAAACAGCAATGAGATTGCGACTTTGTCGACACAAGGCTACGAGCGTCACAGCCATGGGCTGCCGGACCCCGAGCCGTCTCGCTAGCGCGGAGCACGCCGACATCACCACGAAATACGCGACCGGCGAGCGTACCGGTCTCTCGCGAAGCGCCGAAATGACGCGATGAAGAAGCTGGTCTGGGTTGGGGCGCTGCTCTTGTTTGCGTTGCTCGCTGGCGCGGTCGCGTTACGCGTGCGGCAAGTGGCGCGCCGAGCCGCGTTGGCATCGCCCTCTTTGGTTGCGACGGCTCGCGTTGCCCAACCGCTCGATGTTGTGCAGACGGTCTACGACGGCAAGCTCGGGGCAGGTTGGCAGGATTGGGGTTGGGGA
>DATHOI010000393.1:0-2519 GCA_035485095.1 Polyangiaceae bacterium
GATTTTCGCAAGCTCGTGTTCATGAATTCGAGCTGCTTCAAATCGTTCGTGGTCTGGATCGACACCCTGAAAGGTGCGCCAGACGCTTATAAAATCGCCTTTTTGACGGATCCGAATCTGCATTGGCAGCGCCGCAGCTTAGAAGCGCTGCGGCGCTTGGCGATGAACATCGTCTCAATCGCGACCGACGCGGTGGACTGATTCGCCGTTACACGCGCCTCAGCACGAGCTGACCCATACCCAACGAGACGGGAGCGCTCTCGACCGTGCCGGAGGCAACCTGCTCGAGATCCAAGCCGAGCTCGGAAAGCTCACTGCCTTCGTAGTTCGCCCGCGCGAAGGGGTCCTCGGACCAAGTGCGAAGGTTGAGCAAATGCAGGCGGGCCATATCCGCAGCGGACAAGAGTGAGACGGCGATCTCCGAGTGCTCCACGACCCAGTGCCGGGCCGAGCCGCGCGCGAGCGCCGCAAGCTCGCGGCCGATGTACATGCGTTGGCCATAGTGCTTCTGCATGCGCTCGACGAGCGCGTAGTAGCGCGAAAGTGCCGGGTGCTCGGCGGTCATAAACGCCGTCTCCTCGAGCACCAGCTGCGCGCCGGGCAGGGCTGCGTCTGCCCAAGCGCGCAGTACACGCAGCGGATCGCGCAAGTGCGTGAGCAGGAAACGCGCATACAGCGCCGCCGCTGGCGGCGCCGGAAACGGCGGCTGCGTCACATCACATTCGACGAACGACAGGCGTGGCCCCGGGTGTTCGCGCGCCGCGGCAGCGAGCAGCTTCTTCGATTGATCGAAGCCGATCACGCTCGCTACGGCGACGTGCTCGGCCAAGAGCCGGGTCGTATGCCCCGGACCGCACCCGAGATCGACGGCAACTTCACCGCTGGTCGATCGAAGGCGTTCGAGTAAGCGTGCCGAGCTGGGCTCGAATACGCGCGCGAGGAGCCGCAACCGCGTTGCGGCGAGATCGCTATCACCAAACGTGTAGTGCTCTTTTTGAATCATGCGTTTTCGGCGGCACACGAAAAACGCCTGATCGGTCGAGAACGGGCGCCCGTGGGACGCCTCTCCTTCTCCGTTGGATCAGTGAGCGGACGCCCGAAAACTGCCGGCGCGCCAACCGCAATTGCGGTTGGCTGGCGAGTTTTGGGACGAGCAACTCATCGGTTCGAGCAGTGTGCCCGAGACACACAGCGAGCGTCAACGGGCGTTCAGGTTTGAATCAGCAGGCTGCCCCAATGAAACCCAGCGCCGAGCGCAGCAACGCAGATCAGCTGACCCGGCTGAAGCCTGCCGTCGTGCCGCATCTCGTCCAGCAGAATTGGGATTGTGGCGGCCGACGTATTGCCGAAGCGGTCGATGTTGCTCGGCATCTTGTCGAGCGACACGCCCAGGCGCGCCGCCACGGCTTCGTTGATACGCGCGTTGGCCTGATGAGCAACGAACCAATCCACCTGCCCCACTGCGATGTTCGCCTTCTGACACACCGCTTGGATCGACTTCGGAAGCTTCGTCACCGCGTGCTTGAAGACCTCACGGCCGTCCATGTGAATCAGAGCGTCATCACCGTCCAACGCGGCAGCGGACAGATAGGGCCGCGTGCGAAACCCTGCGGGAATGCACAGCTGAGAGGCAAACCGTCCGTCGGAATGCAGGTCCACGGCGATCACACCCTTGCCGGACTGCTTGCTGCGCTCGACCACCACGGCGCCCGCGCCGTCTCCGAAGATGATGGCCCAACCGCGGTTACGCGTTGCGCGATCCCAATCTTCAGGCGAGGGACGGCGGTCGGTCGTGCCCTCGAGAATGTCCCAGTCTCGCCACGGCATCAGGCCCGCGTGTGCTTCGGCGCCCACCACCAAAATGCAGCTCGCAGCGTCCGTCCTCAAGAGCATATCGGCGAACTGAAAGCCGAACAGCATCGCCGCGCATTGCGTGCGCAGGTCCGGCGCGGGAATGTTGGAACAGCCGAGCTTCGCCGCGAGAATCGAGCCCGAGCCCGGGAACACGTGATCGGGCGTCATCGTCGAGAACAGCACGTAGTCGATGTCCTCAGGTCGTTTACCCGCTGACTCGAGCGCACGCCGCGCCGCATGCAACGCGAGATCGGAGACACCCTGACCTTCGGGGCAAAAGTAACGCTGGGAGATACCGGTGCGCTGACGAATCCATTCGTCGTTCGTGTCGAGAACGCGCGTGAGATCGTGATTCGTGTAGGGGCGGCCAGGAACGTAGTGACCGGAGCCGATGATGCTGAGACCCGACATGTGCTTTTTCTGGGCGCCCGCGTGCGGGCAAGAGCTATTAAACCAGTTAGCTCGCTTCGTCACCCGCCGCGAGAAATTGCGACATTTGGCGGCAAGACAGTGGCGCGACGCGGCAAAGCGGGTTCCAGCGCTGGCGGCGTACCGTGATTACCAGGGCGCTTTGCCGTTCCGGTCGTCCGTGTAGCAACGGGCCAGGTCGTCCCAAAATCCGGGATAGGTCTTGGCCACGCACGCGGGGTCCTCGATGCCAACAC
>DATHOI010000394.1:0-11077 GCA_035485095.1 Polyangiaceae bacterium
TCGCAGACGCTCACGCTGACGCAGGGTGTGGGCGGCTACAGCGGCGTAACGGACGGTAGCATCTCGAATCTGTACTATTCGGCGAGTGACCCGAACGGCACTTCGTTCACGACCAACGACGAGCTCTATGCCTACACGATCGATTACACGACCAAAGCACTGCTCAAATTCGATCTCTCGCAGATCCCGGCGGCGGCGACGGTCTTGTCAGCGAGCTTGGCGCTGACCATCGAAAGTTGGACTAGCCCGCAGGCGCTGATCGGGAATTTCCTGGCCACGCCCTGGAACGAAAGCGGGGCCAACTTCGGTTGGACCGACACGGGCTCGGGCGCCGCCTGGAGCAGCCCCGGCATCGGCAGCGCCGACACGCGCGGGCCGAGCTTTCAATTCGCGGGCATCGACGCAAGTGGCGACCAGCAGAAGACCGTTGCGCTCGATGTTGCGACGGTCCAAGGCTGGCTGCGCGACGCGAGCACGAATGACGGGCTCGTGCTCAGCAATCAAGACACGGGCCAGGTCCTGCGTATCTACTCGAGCAAGGCGACTGATCCAACGCAGCGGCCGGCGCTGTCCGTCACGTACGACTGAGGCCCACGCGGCGCCCTGAATGAGGCTCGATTGTCGCGGCGAATTGCCACGGCTGTGACGACACTAGGCAGGGTGCCGCGGGGCGAGCGCCGGCATCGTTAGCATTGCCAGTAGGTACTCCTCCGGCAAATTCAAGTCCACCATCTGCCGACAAATGTTCAGACGATCGACGCGGCCGTTGATCGGATTCGCGCCCGTGCCGTTGCTAAAACCGAGCTCGTAGCCGGCGTGGTCGAGCGCGTGGCGAATCGGCGACTCGCTCGCGACCACCTTGCCAACGGGATAGGCCAGGGCGCGCGGCGCTTCGCCCAGCTCGCGTTCCAGATCGGCTCGCGACCCAGCGAGCTCGCTCACCAGCTCGGCCGGCGTCAGCGTTTGCAGCACGCGATGCGTGCGCGTGTGCGACTCGATATCCATCCCCGCCTTGCGCAGCTCGCGTACATGCTCCCACGTGAGGAGCATCCGCTCCGCGAACGCGCGTTCCATCTGTCGCGACCAGGCGACCTTTGCGGCGGTCGCGAGCGCGTCGAGAAAGCGCTCAACATCCAGGGAATGATGAGTTTTGACGACGCGCAAAATATTGTCGACCGCCTGGCTCCGATTTTCGAGCGAAACTCGCGCGCGAAATGGGTACTCGAGCTCGATAACAGCGAGGTTCGAACGTTTGACCAGATATGCAACACGGTCCCACCAATACATGCGGCGCTCGCCGATGTACGCTGTGGATAAAAAGAAGATCGCCTTCGCGTCGTAACGCTTGAGAATCGGCAGGGCGTGCGCGTAGTTGTCGAGGTAGCCGTCGTCGAAGGTGATGGCGACGGAATTGCGGGGGACTGCTTTGCCGGCTGCGAACGCGCACAGTTCCTCCGTGCCGACGAACGTGAAATGCTTTTTCAAGCAGCGCACTTGGCGCTCGAACGACTCCGGCGTCACGTCGACGACCCCGTCGTCGAACTGATCTTCCCCGCTCGGGCCGGCGAAGCGGTGGTACGTGAGCACGCTGAGCCAAGGTGTCGACCACGGTCTGGGCACGCTCGACCGCAGTGCGAGCGCTGCGCGCAACAGGCCCGTTTGATGCAGCAGGCTAGCGACGCGCTGACGTTTCGACATTCCCGCTCAGTGGCAAATTGGTTGCAATTTCTAGACCGCGCGCGCTCCCTAGATTGAACCTAGCGTGTGGCGATCTTGCGCCGGCATTCACTGCCTGCTCGCCGGAGCTGAGAATGATTTTCGCATCACAGCTCCGCTCGCATGAACCAAGCTTTCGGCACACCGTCGTCGCCGCTCGAGACGGCTTTACAATTGCCATTTGACTTTCATCGTTCGCCCGGGCGCGCACGGGACCTTCGAGGTCACGCTTTTTCACTGCCTATGGCAAGCGGACGAGACGCAAATCTCGTCGGGCAGAGTAGAGATGACGTGCGAATCGTCGCCGCGTTCGCGGCGTTGCTCGCGCGCTACAGCGAGCAGTCTTCGATCGTGCTCGCAGTCGCTCGGCGGAATGCGGCTCCAACCTCCCGCGAGCAGCCGCTTTTAGCCCTCGAAATCGACAATGGGACGACGATTCGCGCGCTACTCGAGCGCACCGAGCATGCGCTTTCTGCCGCGGCTGCCCCGGGTGCGCCGCTGGCAGCTTCGGTCGACTCTGCCGCCGGAAGCGCAGCGATTGCCTGGCTCGATGCCGACTCGAGCGACCCCGTTCACTCGAGTCGAGATGCAGATTTGACGCTGGCGATCGGTACGAACGCGGGCCGTGCGGCATTCGTGTTCGATGCCGCACTATTCAAGCCGAGCAGCATCGCGCGGTTCGCCGGACATCTCCAGACGCTGCTCACGCACCTGCACTCGAACCTCGACGAGCGTGCGCTCGCGTTGCCACTTTTATCGTCCGAGGAACAGGCATGGCTCGAAAGCGTGTGCGACGGCAAAGCGCGAACATCGATGACGAGCGCGCTCGTGCATCAGCGCATCGAGAGCCACGCTAGGACAACGCCTGACGCCATTGCACTGCGTTTCCGCGATGCCCGGCTGAGCTATGGTGAGCTCAACCAACGAGCGAACCAAATCGCGCATTTCCTCCGCGCGCAGGGGGTCGGCGCGGGCAGCCACGTGGTCGTGTGCGTGGAGCCTTCGTTCGATATCGTGCTCGCGTTGCTGGGCATCCTCAAGGCGGGCGCGGTCTACATCCCGCTCGACCCGGGCTATCCGCGCGCGCGCAAGGGCGTCATCTTGGAGGACACGAATCCGAAGCTGGTCATTACTCAGCCACACTTGCTCTCCAGCGGCGATTTCGAAGGCTTCACGACGCTGACGCTGGCCGACTTGCCCGTGGAGCTCGGCGATTCGCAGAACATGGAGCTGGAGATTGCGCCGAGCCAGCCGGCCTATGTCTATTACACCTCAGGCACGACTGGCACTCCCAAAGGGGTGCTCGGAACTCACGCCAATCTGCTCCACTACGTGGACTCGGCGGAGGAGCGTTACGCGATCAATGCGCGTGACGTGATGCCCGCGCTCGCTCGTTTCAGTTTCAGCATCAGCATGTTCGAGTTGCTGTCGCCACTCGTCGCGGGCGGTACGCTGCTAATCCTCGAGCGCGAGCACGTTCTCGACCCCGAACGGCTCGCCCGCACGCTCAGCGAAGTCACGATCTTTCACGCGGGCCCAAGCTTGCTGCGCGGGCTCACTTCCTACATTCGACGCCATTATGCGAGCTTCGAAGCGTTCGCCCGAGTGCGCCACGCCTCTTCCGGCGGCGACATGGTGCCTCCTGAGCTGCTCGAGACGTTGCGCGAGATCTTCGTCAACGCCGAGGTGTTCGTGATTTATGGTTGCAGCGAGATCAGCTGCATGGGGGCGACCTACCCAGTGCCGCGCGGTCGCGCACTGACCAAGACCTACGTCGGCCGGCCTTTCGACGACGTACTGGTTCGCCTGCTCGACGGCACAGGCCAAGTATTGCCGGCCGGCATCGTCGGCGAGATTCACTTTGCAGGCAGCGGACTCACGCACGGCTACCTGAATCGCCCCGAGCTCAGCGCCGAGAAGTTCGTCACGATTGGCGGCAGGCGCTTCTATCGTACTGGTGATCGCGGGCGCTTGAGCGAGGATGGTTGGCTCGAGATCCTGGGGCGCAATGATTTTCAGACCAAACTGCGCGGCATGCGCGTGGAGCTCGCGGAGGTCGAGTATGTGTTGCGCCTTGCGCCCGGAGTGCGCGAGGCGGTGGCGAGCGCACGCGACACCGCAGACCAAGAAAAAATCCTGGTCGCGTATTTCGTGGCCGAGCGGGCAAACGGTGCCAGAGCGTGCGAAAAATCGGCGCGCATCAGCGCAATTCGCCAGTACCTGAGCGCGCATTTGCCGGACTACATGGTGCCCGCGGTGTACGTCGAGCTCGAGGCATTGCCGCTCAACCACAATTTGAAGCTCGATCGGCGTGCTCTACCCCAACCACGTGAAGAGGATTTGCGCGCTGGCTCTGCGATGCGCTTACGTGAGCCACATTCAGCCAGCGAGAAGCGGCTTGCCGAAATCTGGCAGCGAGCGCTGGGCGTAAAAGACATCGGGCTCGACGACAATTTCTTCGAGCTCGGCGGACATTCCATGCTCGCGGTGACGATGGGTCTCGAAGTGGAAGAGGCGCTCGGCGTGCGCCTCGATGGCATGGACGTGCTGCGCGAACCGCTCGAGATTTTGGCCGCGATCTGCGATCGGCAGCCCGGCTGTGCTCCTAGCACCGTTGCGCAGGCTCGACCTTCGTCACCTCGTGCAACCGAACGAGTCGAGGTGTTCCATTTCGGTCGCGATCGGAGTCTGTACGGCGTGCTTCACGGACAGCCCGTGGGCGCGGCCAGGGCGGCGCTGATTTGTCCGCCCGTCGGTCAAGAGCACGTACGGGCGCGCTTCGTGCTGACGCGGCTGGCCAAACGCCTGGCACGAGCAGGGCTGCCGACTTTGATGTTCGACTATTTCGGCTCTGGGGATTCGCTCGGACGCGGCGGAGACGCCAGCATTGCACGCTGGCTCACCGATATCGAGGCCGCGCGTTTGGAGCTTGGGCGCCGTGCCAGCGGCGCGCGCGTCAGTGCATTCGGCGTGCGGCTCGGCGCGCTACTCTTGTGCCAAGCAACGGCGCGTTCAGCGAGCTTCGATAAGCTCGTACTCTGGGATTCGGTGCAAAGCGGCGCCGAATTCGCGCGAGAGCAGAGCGCGCTGCATCGTCGCTATTTGCGCAGCATCGCCGAGCTGCGGCTTTTCCGCAGGCCGCGACTCTTGCATCGTGACGCAACGTCGGGGCGCGAGCTTCTGGGCACGACCTATTCGGAATCCGCCTGGCGCGAGCTCCAAACGTTGAGCCTCACACCACTGATCAATCAACAACGCGCGCCGATTCATCGACTCGAAACGTCCGGTCGCGGGCGCGTCGAGCAAGCGCTGAGCAAGCTCGGCGCGGAACGTCGTTTCGAACATTTGGACTTCGATTGCGGCTGGCAAGACGTAGCGCGAATCGAAGACATCATCGCCGATCGTCAGATCTCAGAACGGCTGACTGCCATGGTCATGGAGGAATCATGAAAGAGTCATGTCATCAGTTCGGGCCGCAACAGCGGCTCATCGGAATCTTGACCGAACCGAGTGAACGCGCGCCGCGGCTCGGGCTAGTGCTCGTGAGCGCCGGCCTACTCCCGAAATTCGGCCCCTATCGCCTGCACGCTGAGCTTGCACGCCGTTTGGCAAGCGAGCCGATCGCCACGTTGCGCTTCGATTTGGGCGGCATCGGTGACAGTGCCCAAGAATACGAGCGCCGCCCACTGAAAGAACGCACCAAGCTCGAGATCAAAGCCGCGATCGACCATTTGTGTGAAGAGCGCGAGCTCGACGGCATCGCCCTCGGCGGACTCTGTTCCGGCGCCGAGGACGCGTTTCGCGCCGCGGAGGCCGACCCGCGCGTGACCAGCGTCGTGATGATTGATCCGTTTGCGTACCGGACCGCAGGCTGGGCCTGGCGCAATCTGCTGCATCGTGTGCAGCGCCGCAGCCTGCGTGCGCTTGGGCTTTACGAGCCCCTTCCGCCAGTCGCGTCTGACGACGACCGATCGCGGTTCGTCAATTACAAGTACATGGACCGCCCTGAAGCGACGCGCACCCTAAACGCGCTGCTCGCACGCCGAGCGCGCGTGCACTTCGTGTATACCGGCGGCGCGCGTGAGGTATTCAACCACGAGCGTCAGCTTCGAGCGCAGTTCGCGGATATCGCTCTCGGCGATCGCGTGACGCTCGACTATTTTCCTCATATTGACCACACGCAGCTACTCGAATCCGACCGCTGGGCGCTGATCGACGCCATTGCGAAGCGGCTGCGTGAAAGCTTGAAAACGGATGTCCCGCGCGCTGCCGCTCAGTTCTCGATGCGCACTGCGCCAGGCAATTTCTGAGCGCTGTCGTCGGTCTCCGCTTGCGGGGATTCCGCAGCCAACCCGAACACGGCATCCAAACGCAACAGCTTGAAAATGACGAGCGGTTGCGCGGTCACGCCGATAAATCGCACCTCGCCGCCGCGAGCGCGCACGCGTTTGTAGAGCGACACCAAGGCGCCCACACCCGAGCTGTCGACCAAGCGCAGCCCCGAAAGATCGACCGTGATGTCGCCCTGCTCGCTTTCGACCAGCTCGTCGATGGTGGGGCGGAGCTCTGGGGCGGACAGCGCGTCCAGCTCGCCGCGAACACGGAGCGTGGAATTTTTGCCTTCGTCTATGCGTGAGAAGTTCATGGGGCCTCCTGAACGGCGAAGCTCGCGGACGCCGCGGCGGCCGAAGCGCGAGCCTTTCGGCCGTACCAGGCGACGGTTTGATCTAGCCCGAGCGCCAGATCGAACGCCGGCTGATAGCCGAGTACTTCGCGCGCGCGCCGGATGTCGGCGAGCGAATGCAAGATATCGCCCGGGCGCGGCGGAGCGAATTGCAAATTGCTTTGAGCGGCCGTGGGCAGAATCCGCGCGACGCGATCGCGGATGGCGCTGAACAATTCGAGTAGCGTCGTGCGCGCTCCGAACGCGACATTGAAGACCCCGCCGGACGCCTCTGGCGTGCACGCCGCCAGCAAGTTTGCCTGAACGACGTTGTCCACGAAGCAAAAATCACGGCTCGCGCTGCCGTCTCCGAAGACGACGCACGGCGTATCCGTGACGAGCTCTTCAGTCCAACGTGGAATCACTGCAGCGTACGCGCCGTTCGGGTCTTGCCGCGGACCGAACACGTTGAAGTAGCGCAGCCCGACGCTGTCGATATCGTGTGTTCGACGGAACGCATCGGCGTAGATCTCGTTGACGAATTTGGTCAGTGCATAGGGCGACAGCGTGCGCCCGGTCTGCGATTCGACTTTTATGTCCGCCGGGTCGTCACCGTATACCGAGCTCGACGAGGCATAGACCACGCGCTTCACGCTCGCGGCGCGCGCTGCCAAGAGCACGTTCGCAAAACCGTCGACGTTGGCCGAGTGACTGCTCGCCGGATCCGCCATCGAGCGCGGGACCGACGCGAGCGCGGCTTCGTGCAGCACGAATTCGACGCCGCTCAGCGCCGCGGCGCAGGTATCGGGATCGCGTATGTCGCCCTCGATCAGGCGAAAATTCGCGAAGGAATCCGGTCCGACGCGCACCGCGACATCCGCGAGGTTACGCCGGTAGCCGGTCGCGAAATTGTCGAGACCAATCACCCGTTGCTCAAGCTGCAACAACTTCTCGAGCAAGTGAGAGCCGATGAAACCGGCCACGCCGGTAACGAGCCAAGTGCGAGGATGAACTCGCAGCTCTGCCTGAACTTCTGCATAGCGGGTCATGTCACAGACTCCAATACTGCACGTCCGGACGCATGCGTTTGCGATCGATCGCCGACTTGAGATCGACGAACAGGCCACCTTCACGTACTGGAGCCAGCAACTCCTCCAGCGGTTTCTCGAGCAATTCGCGGTGTGGAACGGCGAGGATCAACGCATCGAGTTGCTCGAGCTCCGACCAGGGCTGCATGCGCAGGCCCTCGGGTCCAGCGTGAGTTCCGTCCAGGATCGGATCGTGCAATATGGGTTCGATCCCGAACTGCTGCAGCTCGCGCACGATGTCGACGACCTTGGTATTGCGCGTATCCGGCACGTCTTGCTTGAAGGTCAAACCCAGGATGCCCACGCGCGCGCCCTGAATTCTGACATTCGAACGCGCGAGCATCTTAACCACGCGCTGCGCGGTAAACGGGCCCATACCCTCATTGATGCGACGGCCAGCGAGGATCACTTGCGGGTGGTAACCCACGGCCTCGGCGAGCGCCGTCAGGTAGTATGGATCGACGCCGATGCAGTGCCCGCCGACGAGCCCCGGTTCGAAGCGCAAGAAATTCCATTTCGTCCCGGCTGCGCGGAGCACGTCGCGCGTGCTGATGCCGATGCGATCGCAGATCAGCGACAGCTCGTTCATCAGCGCGATATTCAAATCACGCTGCACGTTTTCGACTGCTTTGGCTGCCTCGGCCACGCGAATCGACGATGCGCGATAGACGCCGGCCTCGACCACACTCTCGTACACGCGCGCAACGCGGTCTAACGTCTCTTGGTCTTCCCCGGAGACGACCTTCACGATTTTTTCGAACGTGTGCTCCTTGTCGCCGGGATTGATCCGCTCCGGGGAGTAGCCGAGCTTGAAGTCCTTGCCGCGCGTGAGCCCGCTCGCCCGCTCCAGCGCGGGACCGCAAATATCCTCGGTTACACCGGGATAAACCGTGGATTCGTAGACCACGAGGGCGCCAGGTTGTAGCGCCCGACCCACCGTTTCGCTGGCGCCGAGCAGCGCTCGCAAATCCGGGCGATGCTCGCGATCGATCGGCGTCGGCACCGCGATCACGAAGAACGTCGCCCCCCGCAACGCCGCGGGGTCGGTCGTGATGTTCATCGTCGTGTCGGCTAGCGAAGCGTCGTCGACTTCGTTCGTTTCGTCATGCCCTGCGCGCAGGCGAGCGACGCGCTCGGGATTCAAATCGAAGCCCACGGTATGCTGAAACCGACGAGCAAAAGCCAATGCTATCGGTAGACCTACGTACCCAAGCCCAATAATCGCAATCCGTTCTTCCATGCGTTCGTGTCAAGCAAGAGTCAGACCACGCTTCCCACAAAGCGACCGTGGCACGAGTCCGCAGCTCACACTGCTGCACAAAAGCGCGGCGCTCGGCCGCTGCTGGTTCGTAAGAGCCGTGGAATCAGAAGCCGCTGTCGCACTGGCTCTAAGGGGACGGAACTTCTGTCTCTTTCTGCAGCTCCGTTCCGGCCTCTTCGCCCTCGCGAATTTCATCCGAGCGATCGATGCGAAGCGGTGAGCGGTACGGCCGCGGCATGTCGCGGTCAGGCGGGAACTTGAAGATCGCACTGGCCAGCACGTTGTTCTGCGCGAAGCTGAGCGGCAGCGGCGGCGCGCTGGCATCCGAGACCTGCTGGATGTGTTGATACTTGAGCGCGAATCCCAGCATTTGCGTGGCTTGCCAGCCGAGCGTCACGTCGGCATTCTCGGTCGAAACGTGGGCCGCTAAATTCGCATTTTCGTCGATTAAACGCCCGTGTTGATAGCCTGCATTGACGACGATCAGGAGCCGATTGTCCCACGTGAGCGGTAGAGTGCCGCGCAGGCGAAGCTCATCTGCGAGTAGCGTTTGACCGAGCAGCGCATTCGTACTCACGCTGTGCGCATACGACAGTTGGGCATCTCCGGACGGGTTTGCGAACGCGAACATTGCCGAACCCGTGGGTGTCCAAAAGCCACGCCCAGTGTTGAAACGCTGCACTCGCGCCGCGCCAGCGTCGGCGCTACTCGTGAAATCGCGACCCCAATCGTGACGCCAAAGGGCCACACCATTTACGACTAGCTGTTCCTGAGTGCCTGCCGGGCTGCCGTCGAGGGCAACGGTGTGGCGGACCACGGTATAGTCCGGACGTAGCTCGAGGCCCGCTGCGTCGCTCATGAAGCTCCGTTCGGCGCCCAAGCGATCCTGAACCTCCGAGGTTTGCGGCGCAGTCGTACCCAAAACCGGAGTCTCGACGAGCACACTGCCACTCTGCCAAGCGCGCCAATTCGGATCGACGTCGTAGTTCAACGCCGCGTTCGCTCCCGCCTGTGCGAAGGCGCCAGCGCCTGCCGGCAAGCCCGCAACGGTACTCGCTGCAGGCGCTGAAAACGCGACTGCGGCGTAGCGATTTGTCTCGCTGGCACTCGAGTCGACGAGCAAAGTGAGCCGCGGTGAGAGCTCGAAGAAGCCGTGATAGTCGAGCTGATTCGACGAGCCGCTCGCGTTCGCTTGTTCGAAAAAAAGATCGTACTCGTAGCGATAGCTCATGCGCTGTACCGCGCGCGGCGACTCGAGCGCGAGCAGGACGCTCGGGCTGAGCGTGGCAAAAACTCCTGTGGCTCGCGGCGGCCCGGCGACCAGTGCCGACTCGGGGGTATTCCGAAAGTTGTCCGTGTACCCGAGCGAGGTTTCTCCGATCGCCTGTAAGTGCGGCTCCGCCGCGGCCGGCGCAGCGCCGAGCGCCAGCAGGGTCGCGACACGAAGTTGAAGACGCCTGGTTCGCATTGCACGGCCGCGCGCCATGTCCGTCAATTCTCGACGGACACCACGCGCAGCTTTCCGCCCGCATCCGGTGTGAGCTCGCGCACGAGCTCGGTGCGCAGCGCGACACCGGGTATGAACTTGTGACAGTGACTGCGCACTTGCTCGAGCAGCGATTCCTCGAACAGCGGCGTCGGCACCATTTTCAGGTCGATCGCGCGGTCCCTTCTTTGCACGACCTGGAACTGTCGCACCTTGTGGGCGAGACTCGCGAAGAGCACGATGAAAAACATGCCGCTCACGGGTCGTCCGTCGCCGTCGCGCAGCATGTCCAGGGTTCGCCCCTCCACGCGCTCGAGCCGCGTCAGCGAGCGACCGCACGCGCAGCGCTCCGGCGCCCGCAGAACTGCCGAATCACCATTGAGGTAGCGGATGAACGGCGCGCCGAAGTTGTGCAAATCCGTGATCACGACTTCGCCCAGCTCGCCTGGACGCGCCGGACGTTCGCCGTGCTCATCGCGTACGATCAGCTCCACGAGCAGATTCTCCATCGAAACGTGGAGCCCAGCGTGCGCTTCGCACTCCGCCCCGATCAGCATCACCTCGCGACTGCCGTAGGTCTCGAAAATGCCCGGGCCAAAGCATTCGACGAGCGCCGCTCGGTCACTCGGGAAAAGCGGCTCGGCCGCCGCGATCAGCGAAATATCTGGCCACGCGCGGCTGTTGTTTTCATTCACGTGGCGTGCCAGCGCGACGCCGGCCTGAGCGTAGCAAACGATCACCGTCGGCTTCAGCGATTTGATCTCGCGTACGACGCGGGCGAGTGATTCCTCCGAGCGCTCGGTGCAGCTCTCGTAGTATTCGCGACGAATCGCCCGATCGACCGAGACCTTCACGCGTTGTGA
>DATHOI010000395.1:0-12202 GCA_035485095.1 Polyangiaceae bacterium
AGGCGCGGCGGACCCCGATTCGCGCTTGGTGCCCGCCACCGCGCAAATTGACGATCAAACGACGCACCAGTTTTGGCTGCGGCCGGGCTCATTTGCCCAAGTCGAGGTGAAGCTGCCGTCGACCAAAGCATTCCCCATGATTCCGCAAACGGCGGCGCGCCCGAGCGAACGCGGTTTCCTCGCATACGTGATCGTGGGCGACGTGGCGCACGAGCACACGCTCGAGCTCGGGCTGCACACCCCCGACGGGATGGTCGAGGTGAAGACAGGGCTCAACGCGGGCGACTTGCTCGTGACTCGTGGTGTCGAGGCGCTCGCCGATGGCGCCAAAGTCAAGGTCGTCAGCACTATGCCAGCCGGCACTGGTGGTGATGAAGGAACGGACGCGGGCGCGCAGCCAGCGAGCAGTGCCGCGCCTGCTGGAAGTGGCGCCGCTGACGGTCAGAAGCCGCACAAGCATCGCGATGGCGGCGCGCCGGTCGCGGCCGGTGAGCCATGAATTTCACCGAGATCTGTATTCGCCGGCCAGTCTTGGCCTGGATGCTCATGGCGGGCACGATCTTGTTCGGCTTGGTGTCGGCTTCGCGCATCGGCGTCAGCCAAATGCCCGACGTGGACTCCCCGAACGTCACCGTGACCTTGGCTTGGCCGGGCGCGAGCCCGGAGGAAATCGAGAGCGGCATCATCCAACCGCTCGAAGAGTCCTTGGCTCAGGTCGAAGGCGTGCAGCGCATCGAGGCCACGGCACGTCTGGGTAGCGCGCGGCTGACGGCCATCTTCGCGCTCAATCGCAATATCGATCTCGCGTTGCAAGACGTGCAAGCCAAGGTCTCGCAAGCTCAGCGCAGTTTGCCGACGGACGTTCAGCAGCCCACCGTCTCGAAGAGCAACCCCGACGACACGCCGCTCCTGACGGTCGGCCTCAAGGGCGCGTTTTCTCGCCAGGTTTTGTCGGATTTTGCGCGCTATCAGGTCGAGCAAAAGCTGCAGACCATCCCGGGCGTCGGTCAGGTCACCACCGCCGGCTACTTGGACCGCAACATCCGGATTTGGGTCGACAGCTCGAAGCTCGTCGAGCGAAACGTTACGGTGTCGGACATCAACAACGCGCTGACCAAGCAGCACGTCGTGGTCCCGGGTGGCCAGCTCGAGACGCCCGGCCAAGACATCACCGTGCAAGTTCTCGGTGAAGCCCTCGATCTCGAGACCTTCAAGCACATCATCATCAGCGACAAGGCCGGCGCCCCGATCTACTTGCAAGACGTCGCGCTGATCGAGGACGGCTTCGAAGACGCGCGCACCATCGCGCGCATCGACGGCGTGCCGTTGCAGGCGATGAGCATCCTCAAGCAACACGGCACGAACGCCGTGACCGTGGCCTCCGACGTGCGCGCCGCGGTGGACGAGCTGAAGAAGACCTTGCCGCCCGGCATGGACATCGACGTGCTGTTCGACACTACCGACTTCATCAAAGAGTCGGTACACGAGATCGAGACCGAGCTCGTCTTGGCGGTCGGCCTGACCTCCTTGGTTTGTTGGCTATTTTTGGGCTCATTTTCCGCCACGCTCAACGTGTTGCTCGCGATTCCGATGTCCTTGTTCGGCACCATCGCGGTGATTTGGGCGGCGGGCTTCACGCTCAACACCTTCACTCTGCTCGGCCTCTCGCTGGCCATCGGCCTCGTGGTCGATGACGCGGTGATGGTGATGGAAAATATCTATCGCCACGGCGAGATGGGCAAAGACGGCTTCAAGGCCGCGCTCGACGGCACGGGCGAGATCACGTTCGCGGCGCTGGCCGCGACCGCGGCTGTCATCGCCATATTTTTGCCCGTAATTTTCATGAACGGCGTCGTGGGCCGCTATTTTTTCCAATTCGGCGTGACGCTCTCTCTGGCCGTCGCGATTTCTTACGTGGAAGCCGTGACCTTGGCGCCAGCGCGCTGTGCGCGTTTGCTGGCGCACCACGGCGGACCGGAGTCGCAGAGCGCGGTCGCCAAGACCGTCGACCGCTTGTTCACGCGCTTGGCGAGGTTTTATCACCGCGCGCTCGGTGTGGCGCTGAGTCATCCGTGGAAGGTGCTCGGCATCTCGACGGCCGTGATGCTGGTCTCGTTTGCCGTCGGTCTGAGCTTACCGAGCGAGTTCACGCCGCCGCAGGATCAATCGAGCTTCAACATTCGCATCACCGCGCCCACCGGTAGTGATGTGGAAGAGGCGGACCGCGAAGCCAAGAAGATCGAAGACGCACTCGCGAAACACCCTGAAGTAAAGAGCGTCATGGCGAACGTGAGCCCAGGCTCGGCGGGGTTGACCGTCGCCTTGGTGCCACCGAGTGAACGCAAGCTCACGCAACAGGAGTTCGCGGCTTCGATGCGCAAGCAGTTCGTCGTGCCCGGCGCGCGGGTCACGGTTCAAGATCCGTCGCAACAAGGCATCGGCAGCTCGAAGGGCTCGCCAATTCAGGTCTCGGTCCGCGGCTCGGACTGGAACACATTGGTCACGCAGGCCCTGAAGGTGCGTGACGAGCTCGACCACAGCGGTGTCGCCACCGACGTCGATAGCGACTACCAGCTCGGCTTGCCTGAAGTGATGGTCACGCCGGACCGCGCGCGAACCGCCGACCTCGGAGTGAGCATCGAAGATTTGGCGACCACGATCAACGCGCTGATCGGCGGCGTGGTGGTCGGCAAATACTCGTCCGAGGGTCGGCGCCTCGACGTCAGAATGCGCATGCTGCTCTCGCAGCGCATGACTCCGGAGGACATCGGCGAGATCAACGTCCGCACGGCCAGCGGCAAAATGGTGCCCATTTCGTCGATGGTCACCGTGGACGAAAAGCCCGTGCTGCAGTCGATCAATCGCATCGACCGCGAGCGCTCGGTGTCCGTCACCGCCAACGTGGCGCCCGGCCATTCACAATCCGAGGCGCTCGCGTATTTGACCACGCTGACCAAGGATTTTCCGGTCGGCTACCACGCGGTGCTCGGCGGCCAGAGCAGTGATTTTCAAGACTCGATGCAGAGCCTCGCGTTCGCGTTGATGTTCGGCATCGCGGTCGCGTACATGATCTTGGCCGCGCAGTTCGATTCCTTCATGCACCCGGTCACGGTGCTGACCATCCTACCGTTGTCCGTCGCTGGCGCCTTCTTGGGCCTGTGGGCGGGCGGCAAGACGCTCAGCATCTACAGCATGATCGGCATTCTGCTGCTCATGGGCATCACGAAGAAGAATTCGATCATCTTGGTCGACTACGCCAACGCAGTGCGCGCTGAAAAGTCGCTGACCGCCCGCGACGCGATGCTGGAGGCCGGTCCGATCCGTCTGCGCCCGATCCTAATGACGACCGTCGCCACGATGATGGCGGCCGTGCCGTCGGCGCTCGGGCTCGGCGCCGGCTCGGAGACCCGCGGCCCGATGGCGATAGCAGTGCTCGGTGGGCTCACGCTCTCCACGTTGCTCAGCTTGCTCGTGGTGCCCTCGTTTTATGTGGTCACCGATCGCATCAAACAGCGCATCTCCCGCAAATCAGCGCCATCCGCGCTCGAGCACCCGCCGGCAACCGCGTAGAAATATTGGTTGCTGGTCACCTGCTGCGCCCCGTCCCGGCACAGCCTTCGGCGGCGCGTTCCGTTTTGGAGATGTGAGCACGAGCCAACACGGACTATTACCTCGGCTCGGATGGGCTGGAGGATTTATGCGGCCCCGCTCCGCTCGAGGGCCGCATAAATCCTCCAGCCCGCCCAATTTATCCTCGGTACTCTATCGGTCTCGACGTACGAGAAACCCGGAACGAAGTTCCGGGTTCTCGTACTATGCTCGGGTTCGTGGCAAACGAAGAGCTCGTGCGGCAGGTGAAAGAAATCGTCGGTCGGGCCAAGCTCGGCGATCTGGACGGCGCTTACCTCGGCTACCGCGATCTGTTCGCGAGCACGGCGTTCGCGGCGTATCGCGTCGAGGACCAACGTCAGGCCTTGCAGCTCATGGTGTTGATGAAGGGCGCGCCGAAACCCGCGACTCCTGCCATGGTCGAAGCCCACGGCGCCGGCCGCGCGCTATTGAGCACGCTCGTGGCCGCGCACGGTGAGCCCTCCGATCACGAGCTGCTCGGGATCTGCCACGTCGTGTTGGGCGACGAAGCCAGCGCGAGCACGGTGTTCAAGGCAGGCCTTGCCATCGAGCGCGAGCGCAGTCCGCAGTCCAAATTGTGCGGCGCGCTGATGAAGCGCGTCTCGATGGTCTAGCCTAGCGTTTGGCCGTTTTTCGCGGCGCGTTTGGCTGCACTCAGGGTTTTGGTGGCCCGCTGCTGAACGGAATCTTCACCGCGTACCAGACGACTTTGCCCATGGTGTTCTTCTCCATGTCGCCCTTGGCGTCGCCGGCCACCTTGTCGTCGTCGTACATGTACACGGGCCAGCCGTGATACGTGCTCTGCATCACGCCGCCGCCGCGATCGAAGCTGCCGAAGTCCGACGCTTGGAGCTCGGGTGTGACGCTCACCGGATTGCCGTAGTAGAGCGGCCAGTGCGTGAGGCAAGTGCCGGTGCAAGCGCTGATCGCGGCTGTGGCCCCGGCCGCCGGCGTATCCGGTTGATAGAAGTAAAGCGTGCGTCCCGCCGTCGTGACCAAGACGGTGCCAACCGTGCTGGTGTGACTCGTGAACGTATCGCTGCCTGCGCCGCCTGCGCCACCCGTGCCGCCTCCGGTGGAGCTGCCGCTACTCGCCGAGCCAGCTGCGCCCGCGCTGCTGCCGGCCGCGCCGGCGTTGCTAGTCGAGCTGCCGCTGGCACCCCAGCTGCCTGCCTGCGCTGAGCCCGTACCAGCCACGGACGAAGACGTTCCAGCGCTCGAGCTCGTCTGACCGGCGGCGCCGGCACTCGCGCCGTCATCCGAGGTGCTGTCGCTGCTGCAGGCTTGGGCCGCAATCAGGCCGAGCAACGCGGCCAAACCAACCAAGGATCGATCTCTGGGCATGAGTGGCTCCTTAGTGACCAAGCGCGCGTGAATCCTTGAGTTGCCGTGCAATCATCGAAGATTGCAATCTCGACAGTAGAGTTCACGCGGCTCGGAATCGGATCGATCGCGAAACACGCGATCGATCCGCGCTCAGTCAGTAGGGCCAGCGCCCAGAAACGGGGCAGATTTTTTCGTACCGGGAACGCGCTTACTTCTCGGCCAACCACGCCGCGAGCAACTTGTACCAAGTGCTGCCATTTTGGACGTTGTTGTTGTTGATGAAGTTGCCGTCGTCCGGCCACAGCGAGACCGAGGTGAAGCCGTAGCTGTCCAGCGCGGCCAGCGCATCGGCCGCGAACGGATTCGTGCCGCCGTTCCCGCCTTCCGGCGAGATCAAACCGATGTTGACGACGCTCTTCGGCAGATTGCACATCACGTCCAACTCCTCGGTGTAGCCGGCGTCGCAGTTGGCGTTGCCTGGCGTCGCGGGGCATGCCTTCGAGTTCTTGTTGCCGTACGTCCCGGTGTAGTCCTCCATGATCATTTGGTCGACGGAGTGACCGACCTGGCTCAAGTCCACGAGGCCATTGTCCGCGCACTGGCGCGTGTACCAACCGCCCAAATCGAAGGTCACCACCATGTTCTTCGCGTGCATGGCGGCCGTGAACGCGGTCAAAAACGAGATCAGCTTCGTGCCGTATTGATCGTAGTTCGTGCCTTGCACCTCCCAGTCCAAGTTGATGCCGTCGTAGTCCTTCGCCACGCATTCAGCGACCATCGAAGTGATGAAGTTGTTCTGCGTGCCCGAAGGCGAGTCGTTCAAAATATTTTGGATGCCTTGATCAGTGCCGCTGTTGCCGGCTCCGGCGTACATCAAGGGTTGTACCTTCAGGCCGGCGGCGTGCACCGTGTCGGAGATGTCCTTCGAGCTCAGGCCGTCGAAGTTGTCGTCGGTGTTGAGCAGCTTGGGCGTGCCAGAGGTGTAGGCGTAGTTCAATTGGTACAAGGCTGGACTCACGTGTGTGAAGCTCGCCTTGTTTTGAATCACGGTGTCGATCGAGTTCTTGTAGTCGAGCCAAACCCAAATCAAAGACTGCTTGCCGGGTGGATTCAGGTTCGACATGCCGCCGGCTCCGGCTTGCGCAGAGCCACCCGCGCCGGACATGCCCCCGCTTGCACTGCTGGTCCCGCCCGCGCCACCGCCCGCACCGCCCGCACCGCCCGCGTTCGGCGTGCCGCCGCCGAAGCCGCTGCTCTTGCCCGCGCCGCCAATCATGCCGCCTGAACCGCTCACTGAGCTACCGCCCGCACTCGACGCGGGGCTACCCGCCGTGGCCTGACCCGCCGAGCCCGCGCTCGAATCTCCCGGGCCACCCGAGCTCGACGTGGAGCCCGAGCAAGCAGCAGTGAAGGCAATTGGTGATACGACGACCGTTCGAGCAAGCATTGGAAAGTCTCTCCCAAGGCGCCGTGGAGCTCGAAAGCGAGCTCGTGGTGACGCTGTGAGTAGCGATCAAAGCAAGCTGGATGCCACCATTCGCCGCGGTATTTAGGCTGTGAATCGCGCTCCGGTGTGTGCCCGGGCTAGTAAATTGCAGCCGTGCCGTGGTGTGGCCGCTGCGCGTCATACCGTTTCTGCGCGGCCGCGTCGCACGACCGTTGCGTCGGGTTCTAGGGTCAATACACGCGGTACTGACCGCTGAGCACGAGCAGGCTCATCAGATAGAGAATGCCGTCATAGTAGCGCGAGTCGCCGCTCGGGATCGGCATGGCCCACACTGCGTTGACGAAGTCAGTGCGGTTGGCTCTCGACGCCGTGATAGCCATGGCGCCGTTCGCTGCGACCAAGGCCGGCTGATGGGTGGCATCGACGACGGTGCCGTCGAGATCGAAGATCTTGCCGTACGTGGCCAGCCCTTGCGCGGTGAAGAAGCCGAGCAAGCGATCGGCCTCCGTGCCCTCCCCGGCAGTCGCGCCGCCCAAGACCGTGTCCAACGCCAAATTGAGCTGCGTTCGGTAGCCTTGCGGGCCGTAAGTGTCGAAGCCGACCACGGGCGAGGCGTCGAAATAGCTGCGCATCGGCCAGAGTCCGGTCGTCATGTCGGCGGCGGCGACGAGGTGAGCGCGCGCGGCCGCGGCGGCTCCGGTCCAAAATGCGTTGCCCGACGCCTGCGCCCAGAGATCATACATGGCTGGGATCTCCAGCGCGGAACGCGTGTAGCCGGCTTCGGCGACGGCCGGTTGTTCGCGCACGAGCTGAGTCGCCGGATCGAAAACGCTCGTGATGCCCGCGCTCACGCCGCCGTTCTCCTGCTGTTTGTTCTGCAGCGCGTCCAAAAGGGCGCTGGCGTCGCTCGCATACGAGGCTGTGCCTGCCTTGTCCCAGCGATCGCTGGCGAACAAGAGCGCGGTCACGAATTGCTCCATCCCGTAGGGATCGAGGCACGGCGTCGTGTCGTCGCAGACGGACATGAAGTAGCCCTGCGCGGGCCCCGGGCCCTGTTCGAGCACGGCTTTGGCGTAGTTCCACAAGTGATCGAACTCGTCACGCTTGTCGAGCTCGACCGCGACGACCATGGCGATGCCGATGCCCTCGGTGCGAATGTCGCCGTGGAACAAGTCTTGGATATAAGCTTGGTCGGTTCCGACCGGAAAATAGATGGCCTGCGTGCTCGGATCGCCGTGGAAGAGTTGCGCGAAAGCAGCCGCCAACTTGGCCGCGATGTCGGTGTCGCTCTCGCCGATCAGGTCGCGAAACGCGTCGTTGTAGCTACTCGGACCGGTGAGCGGGCTCAGCGGCTTTGGCACGCCGCTGTCGGTCGTGGCGACCGCTTGCGGATTTTTTTCAAGCGAGTCGAGCGTACTGCTGCACGCGCTCAGCGTGACCAGCAGGTAGGCAGCGAGCCCAGCGCGTGCCAGAGACCGCGAGGTGTGACGCTCGCGCGCTCGAGTCATTGCTCAGCGTAAGCACGCACGCGCGACGCGAGGACACTATCGGGGTGGCGCTTCATGAAAGCTTCGGCTCGTTTGCGAGCCGCCGCAGTTTGCCCGCTCTTGGCGAGCGCGTCGATGCGCAAGACTTCGGCTTCCAAGCTCAGCTTGCCGTGCGGGAAATTGCGCGCGTAAGCGTCGAGCTGCGTGAGCGCGCCGTTCGCGTCCCCCGCGGCGAGCGCGGAGCGCGCGGCATCGAGCGCGCCGAGCTCGGCCGACAGCGCGGGGGCCGCGGGCTTCGGCGCGACTCGGGCAGCGTTCGGTCCGCTGTTCGGGGCCGGCTCCGTGGCGGGCGTGCTGGTATCCACCGTGGGGACGGGCCGGCTGTTCTGAATTGCGGCTGCAGTCTGTGTGTCGACTACGGGAGGGCTCGCTGCGCTGACGGGCGCGCTGGCCGGATCGGCCGCCGAGTGCCGCAAATAGTGGGCTACCGGGACCGCTACACCCGCGACCAGCGCGACGGCGACGAGCCACTTGGCGATCCCGGCCTTGGTGACCGCAGAAGCTGCCGCGGTCGAAGACGCGGTGACGCCAACCAGCCCCACTGCGGCGAGCGCCTTGGCCCGACTCGAAGTGGACGCCGTGTAGCCACGCCCTGCATTCAATAGGGACCGCTCGAGCTCGCTCTCGGGCTCGGTGTGGAGTCGCGGCAGCTCGCTCATGAGCCCACCTCCGCGCGTGGCGGATGAGACAACGCGCGCACGCGCTCGCGAAAATCAGCCCGGGCCCGACGCAGCCGCGAGGCAACGGTGCCCTGCGGGATCTCGAGCGCGCCCGAGATCTCAATCATGCTCAGCTCTTCGAGCTCGTACAGCACGAACACCATGCGTAAATCGGGCGCCATGGTCGAAAGCACGTCATCCAAGAGCTCGCGGGCGCGCTTTTGGTCCAAAAGCTGCTCGGTTTGAATCGGAACTTGGATCCGCAATTGAGCGTCGGAGTCATGCACCTCCCGGCGCCGAGCGACCGTACGACGAGCATGCGCTGCCATTCGAAGCGCCGTCTGCAACAAGAAACTCTTCTCGGCCTCTGGACGCACGTCGTCCAGGCGATTGGCAACGGCGATGAAGGTGCGCTGCACGTCGTCGTCGATTTCCGCTTCTGGTGTGCCGGCGTTGCGCAAGACGCGCGCGACGAAGTCGACATAGCGGTCGACTAGGACGCGCAGGCGCGTCTCGCGTTCGCTCGCGCGGGTCACGCTCTGAAACGTAGCGAGCGGACCCGAGGCTGGCAACCAGAGTGCCGATGTGGGTGCATTGGCGAGGATTGGCAAGGTTGATGCTGAACTAGGTATTCCCGGTGTTGCAGGATTTGATCATGCTTGCCGCGCGCTGATCAGCGGGTGCCGCTCAGAAGCGAAACCCCAGACCAACGTGCGCCATTGGCGCAATAACCGGGGTTTGGGTCACGATTTGGCTGGGTACGTCGAGGTAGAATTTGCGTTTCACGAGCGGCACGCTGGCCCCGACGCCGCTTTCCAGGACGAAACCGTCGCCGAGCAGAGCGGAGAGCTGAACATCCACGCCCGCACTCCACCAACTGCGCGTGATCGTTTCGGGTTCGGCGACGCCGCGGCCGGTTGCTTCGAGCACGCCCGCAATGCCCAGCGCGCACGGGCTAAGCTCTATGCTTCCGAATTGCCAACGCACCGGGCACGCAGCGAGCGACAAGCCTTCGAGCTGTGCTCGATGACCGGCTGCGGGCGAAGACGCCGCTGTCGCGGCAAATAGCAGTGACAGCTCGAGCGAAGCGCTGCGATTTTCTGCGAGCTTGCGCAAGAACGTGCCCGACAGCGCGCCGCCCGCACTGAAATCCGAGGTCAGCACCTCGGTTGCGAGCGCGCTCAGCCCAATCTCGAGCTCGAGCGGCGGCTCCGCGGGCGTGGCGGCGACGGGCAGAGCTTCGGGAACAGGCGGACACACCGCTACCGCGGCTGTTTGCGGCGAGGGGACGGGTGTGGGTGTGGGTGCGTGCGCGTTGGGGTCCACCGACAGCGCGACGGTGAGCGATAGGGCTTCCACCACCTCCTTGCACGTGGTGCCGTCCACGCTGCGCGCCGAGCTTTCGTTGTGGTTCATCGCCTCTCGAACTTCACCGACGAAGCCGCGCTCGGTGCGGCTCACTCGCACGTTCACGTCGAGCGCGGACTCGTCGCTCGACGCCTCACGGACGTGGTCGGTGCGCGCGCGGACCGCTTCGTAGAAGGCGGCTTCGGTCGGGCAAGAGGCGGGCGCGTCGTAGCTCACGCGAACCGCAACCGTGTCGTCCGCCAATGCGAGCAGGAGCGTGGACACGGCGTGTGCGAAGGGCACCGCCCGAGCCTCGCACGGGCACGCTGCCTCCCTCAATCCCCGATTGCGCCAACCACTGCAAAAGTCGGGCAGCACGGCTTCCGCCGCGAGCCTCGCGATCAGGGCAACGCTTCGACGGGGCCGTTCGCCGGGCCGCGCCCGTTGCTGTCTTTGACGAGCGCGTCGTAGCGGCTCTGTTGGTCTGGACGAAGCATGGCTCGTATCTCGGCGTCCATCTGCGCTTTCTGCGCGCGCATTGGGTCACCGCAGCGATCGAGCATGTCGCGCGCGAGCTTTCTGCGCTCTTGGCCGTATTTGGCCATGATCGCGCGTACCTTTTGGTCTTGAGCGTCGTCTAGATCCAACCGGCGCGACAAGGCGCCGATGCGGCGTTGCTCGAAGACCGAGAAGCGGTCTCGGAACAGATGAGCATAGCGGCGCTGTAAGAGCGCGCGCGAGCCCGCGCCGCCGATCAGCAAACCGAGCACGAATACGATCAGCAACGCGCCGTAACCTTTGATTCGAGCGCGGTCCATCACTCGAGCTCCACTGAAGCGTACGACGTGGCCAGCTCGTCCTCGACTGACCGGTCGACTTGCGCGGCCCACGCTACCGCAAACGCTGCTGCGATCGCTGCGATCGGCAAGAGCCGTCGCGACGAAAACCACGCGCTCTCCAAAAAGCTCGGCGCCGCCTCGACCGCGATGGCTCCCATGACGCGCGCCGAAAAGCCCACGCTGGGTCGCAGCGCTTCCGTGTTCCGGGCCAGGCGAGCCAGGCGTTGATCGATGTCTTCGAAGTCGGTCACGGCTGTTGTCTCCTCTGGCGCAACGCGGCGCGCGCGCGAACCAAACGTTGTTCCACGGCTCCCTCGCTGACGCCCATTACTTGCGCGATCTCGCTGTTGTTCAAGCCTTCGAAGCTCTGCAGTACCAAGGCCGCGCGTTGCTCGGCGGGCAGCGCTTGGAGCCATTCATCGAGCTCGGAGAGCGCCACGCGAGCTTCGGCAAATGCCGCGCCGTCCCAGCTCGGATCGATCTGCACGTCGCTTTGCTCGGCCCGCCGCGAGCGAGTGCGCTTGGCGTCGATCGCGCCGTTGACGACGATGCGATACAGCCACGTCGCAGTGCTCGACCGACGATCGAACTCGCCCGCTTTGAGCGCGCGGTAGGCTTTGACGTACGCTTCTTGCACCACGTCCTCGGCGTCTGCTTGGTTGCCCATGATTCTAGTGCTCAGTCGCACGAGCCGAACGCTCGTTATATCCACGATCTGTTGAAAGGCCGAAGCGTCCCCGCTCAGGAGTCGATCGACGGCCTTTTCGAGAGTGTCCATCAGTCTCCGAGTTGCCGTTCACGTTGCCTGCTAAGTGACCGTGCCTCAAGCTGCAGAGGCGCTCGCCGAGTTTGAGTTCTGGCGGGCGGGTTGCTCGAGAGGAGGGCATGCGTTTGTGTTCTTGTATGTTCGACGTGCGGGCGCCGGAGCTTCCTACGAAGCAGCTGATCTTTTATCGAGGGCGTCGGGGACGGAACGAGGCGTGGCTCGGACGGGCGCGTGTAACTCGCTGGAATTGTTTTATTATTGGTGGATTCTCAAAAAATCTCGGAGCCCCTCGTAGGGTCGGGCTGGGCGGCTGCGTCGGATGGATTGAAAGTGGAGGAGAAGAAAAACATCATGCGCACCTCGATCCTAACGTCTCTCGTGTCTGGTTTTATCCTCTTGGCGCTGGCCGGTTGTTCTGGCGCGGGCAGCGAGCCGGTCGATCAGAGCGCACAGGCCGAGACGGCAGCGCTCAACACGCCGCCCGCAAGCTCGGCAGCGGCACCCGCGCCGGCAAACAGCGCGACAGCCGAGCATCACGGACATCACGCTCCGGATCCGGCGGCATTCATCAAGCGCTTCGACAAGAATGGCGATGGTGTCTTGCAGATCAGCGAGCTGCCGGAGCACATGCAGAAGTGGCT
>DATHOI010000396.1:0-5901 GCA_035485095.1 Polyangiaceae bacterium
CCGATGGCGACCTCTCACTGGCCAGCGCAAATGAGGCGCTACGCGCCGCGAACTGCAGCGAGACGGTGCCCGCGCTCGAAGCCCGCGTGAGCGAGAAGCCACTGCGCGCGAGCGACCCAGCGGTTCCGCCCGAAAGCGGAGTGAAACCGAGCACACAAGCCAGTGCGCTCGGGCTGCTCGCGCGCTTTCGCTCGGCGTTGAAGCCTTAGACTAGCCAGCTCAGCACGCCGAGTGTGACCATCAAGACCCTCCGGGAGATCCGCTCTCTCCGTTGCAGACAGCAAAAAACCAGCCTTTGTTTGACGCTCGTCGACGCTGAGCGACAAGAAACGTCCATAATCATGCGCCGAATCGGCCAGAACCCAGAGCGGGCAGAGTGCTACTTTGGTGGGATATCCGAATGGCAAGCGATCTCGAAACACAGGCGGCACGGCTGTTCACCGTTGGTTTCTACGGCAAGACGATCACGGGGGATCTCGAGAAGTTGGTGGCACGCGGCGTCGGCGGCGTGATCTTCTTCGCGCGTAACGTCGGTCAGCCCGCGGAGGTGGCGGAAGTGACCAGTGCCATCAAGCGGCTCGCCGGGCGGCCCTTGTTCTTGGCGCTCGACCAAGAGGGCGGCCAGGTGTCTCGCTTGCGCCAAGGCTTCACCGAGATTCCACCCATGCGCGCCGTCGGTGTGTCTGGGAGCGCGGTGCTGGCGCGACAAGTAGGCGAGCTGATCGGCCGTGAAGTGCGCGCGGTCGGCTTCGACATGAACTATGCGCCCGTGCTCGACATCGACACCAATCCGGACAATCCCATCATCGCGGCGCGTTCTTTCGGCCGGACCCCAGAATTGGTGAGTGAGCTCGGTGTTGCGCTCGCAGCCGGGCTCGAGAGCGCCGGTGTCGCCGCATGCGGCAAACACTTCCCGGGCCACGGCGACACCAGTCAGGACTCGCACCTCGAATTGCCGCGCTTGCCGCATTCGCTCGAGCGACTGGAGCAGGTCGAGCTCAAGCCATTTGCCGCAGCCGTCAAAGCCGGCATCCCGTCGATGATGACGGCGCACGTGATCTTCGAGCCCCTGGACTCAATCTACCCAGCGACCATGAGCCGCCCCGTATTGCAGGGTATTTTGCGCGACAAGATGGGTTACGATGGCTTGATCGTCACGGACGACATCGAGATGCGCGCCATCGCCGACCACTACGGTGTCGAGGACACGGTGATTCGCGGGCTGAACGCGGGTGTCGATCATTTTCTATGCTGCCACACGGCCGACGTCGCGCATCGCGCGATCGACGCCATCATCCACGCAGTCGAGAGCGGGAAAGTCAGCCGCCAAGCGCTCGAAACAGCCAACCGCCGCATCGCGCGCTTTGCGAACCGTTATGCCAAGCCTCCCGTGGCGAAGCCCGACCTCAGCTCGCTACGTTGTGAACCGCACCTGGCCGTCATCGAACGCCTGCTCGAAGGGGTCGACCCGGAAGTCACCGATGTCGGCATCGACCCCACCGAGATCATGGAGCGAATCCGACTCGAACGCGCCGGCCGAGCTTCGGCGTAGGCGCCGAGCCCGCTACACGCCGAGCGCCGAGCGAATGACCGCGGCGGTGGCAGTTTTGCCCTTGGCGACGCGAGCCGGAGGCCCAGAAGCCACGATTTTTCCGCCCTGCGAGCCACCTTCGGGCCCGAGCTCGATCAAGTGGTCGGCGCCCGCGATCACCTGCGGTTGGTGCTCGATGACGATCAGCGTGTCGCCGCGCTCGACGAGGCGTCCGAGCACGGTCATGAGCTTTGCGACGTCCGCGATGTGCAGACCCGTCGTGGGTTCGTCGAGCACGTACAAGGTCTTGCCGTGACGCTTGGTCGCGGTGAGCTCGGCGGCGAGCTTCAAGCGTTGAGCTTCACCTCCTGACAGCGTGTGCGAGCCTTGTCCAAGGGTGATGTAACCCGCGCCCAGATCCGCCATCGTTCTGAGCGGCGCGGCGATCGTCGGATGGTTCTCGAACACGTCGACCGCCTCCTCGGCAGTGAGCGCGAGCACCTCACCGATCGAGCGACCGAGAAATTTGATCTCGAGCGTCTGCGGCTCGAAGCGCAAGCCATCGCAGGTGGGGCACGACGCCACCACGTCGGGCAAAAAGCTCATCTCGTGCGTGATTACACCCTGCCCTTCACAAGTCGGGCATTGGCCGCCCCCTTTGCTGTTGAAGGAGAAGCGCGCCGCGGGAAACCCAGCTATTTTGGCCTCGTTCGTAGCGGCGAACAGCTTCCGCAAATCATCCCCAATGCCCAAGAAAGTGGCCGGAACCGAGCGCGGCGTGCGACCGATCGGCGATTGATCGACCGCGATGGCGCGCTCCAACCCTTGGTAACCGCGCAACGCCTTGTAGCGGCCTGGAGCCTCGGTCACCAAGCCGAGCTTCTGCCGAAGCGCCGGTAAGAGCACGTGCCGAACGAGCGTGCTCTTGCCCGAGCCGCTCACACCAGCGACGACGGTGAAGCGCCCGATGGGCACGCTGAGATCGACGTCTTTCAGATTATTTTGGGATGCGCCTGTCAGGATCAGCTCGGGCGTTTTGGGGTCGATGGGATTCGATTTGCGCAGCGCGGGCGCCGCGGACAGCGCGCGACCCGTCGGAGATTCGGCGACGGCGAGTACGCTCTTCGGCGTGCCCTCGGCCATCACGCGGCCGCCGCGCGAGCCACCGCCGGGACCGAGGTCGATCAGGTGGTCAGCAGCGCGAATCGTCTCGGCGTCGTGCTCGACCACGACCACCGTGGAACCGAGGTTCACTAGGTTGCGCAGGTTCGACAGGAGCCGGCCAGTGTCCCGCGGATGCAGGCCGATCGTCGGTTCATCGAGCACGTATAGCGCGCCGGTGAGGCCGGCGCCGAGCTGAGCGGCCAGGCGCAAGCGCTGCATTTCACCGCCGGAAAGCGTGTGCGCAGCGCGCTCGAGCGACAAATAGCCGAGCCCCACGTCACGCAAGAACTCGAGGCGCCGCGCGAGCTCGCCGACGATCGGCGTGGCCACCGGCATTTGTTCGGACTCGAAGGATAGCTTCCGCACGCGTTCTGTCGCGCTGTCGATCGAGCGCGCCGAAAGCTCGTGATAACGCTCACCGGCCACACGCACGGCACGTGGGATGGGCGACAAACGCGCGCCCTGACATGCCGGGCAGATTTCAGGGGCGGGCTCGATTTCGACTTTTTTCTTTCGGCCGCGCTTCGGCTCCTCGACGAGCACGCCGTTGCCGTCGCACGTCTCACAGCGGCCTTGTTTGGTTGCGAACGAGAACCAGCGCGGGTCGAGCTCAGGAACCGAAAAGCCGCACTCGGGGCAGGCGCTCAATGTCGACAGCAACATGTCCTTGCCGTTGACGCGCACTTTGACTGCCCCCTTGCCCCAGCGCAGCGCCCGCGTGAAGTCTGCATCCGAAATCGCCTTTGGCTCGACACCGTCGACGATGAGTAAATCAATCGTGTGCTCTTGGCTCCGCACGAGGCGCGGCGGATCGTCGGTCGAGACGAGCTTGCCGTCGGCGTAGGCTCGGCTGATGCCCTCACGCGCCGCCGCCGAGAAAATGTCCAAATAAGTGCCCTTTCTGGCTTGGACGACGGGAGCAAGCAACGCTGCCTTGCCACGCAGGGCGCGCAGCGTCTTGAGCAGGGCGGCGGGGCTCGAGCGCGAAATCGGGGTGTCGTGCGTTGGGCAGTGCGCCACGCCGAGCTTGGCGTAAAGCAGCCGGACGTAGTGCGCGACCTCGGTCACGGTTGCCACGGTCGATTTTCCGCCGGCCCGCGCGGTGCGTTGCTCGAGAGCGATGCTGGGCGGCACGCCAGTCACGCTGTCGACGTCCGGTCGGGGCATGGTCGGCAGGAATTGACGGGCATACGGCGTCAAGGTTTCCAGGAAACGCCGTTGCCCTTCAGCGAACACGACATCGAAGGCCAATGAGCTCTTCCCCGAGCCGCTCGGTCCGGTGATGACGGTCAACGCGCCGTGCGGAATGCCGACGCTCACGTCACGTAAGTTGTGCTCACGCGCGCGTGTCACGACGAGCTTGCGTTCATACCGGCTTGCGACTCGAGCTTTGGCGCGCGGCTCGCGTTTCGCTTTGCCGCCGTTTTGCTTCGCGTCGCTGCGATTCTCGAAATGCTCGGCGAGCGCGCGGCCCGTGCGCGACGTCGCCTCTTTCGCGACAGCGCGTGGGGCGCCCTGTGCCACGATGAGGCCGCCTCCAGTGCCGGCATCTGGGCCCAAATCCAACAAGAAATCGGCCTGGGCGATGATTTCGAGGTCATGCTCGACGACGATCACGCTGCCGCCCGCTTCGATGATGACACTCAGTGCGTTCAGCACGTGCGCGACTTCGTCAGCGTGCAAGCCCGCGCTCGGCTCGTCCAGCACGAACAACGAGCCGGCGTGCTTTTCGCTCAGCGCGCGCGCAAGCTTCAGCCGCTGCGCTTCGCCTCCCGAAAGAGTAGACAACGGTTGACCGAGCCTCAAGTAGCCGAGGCCCAAGCGCTGCACCGGACCGAGCGCGCGTTGCAGGCCCACCTCGGGCGCGAAGTGCTCGAGCGCCGCGTCGACGGTCATCTCGAGCACGTCGGCGACGCTGACGCCTTGACGTGAGACTGCGAGCACCGTGTCTTTGAAGCGGCGACCACGACACACTGGGCAGACCAAACGCACGTCCGCGAGGAATTGCATCTCGACGGTCTCGAAGCCCTCGCCCGAGCAGGCCTCGCAGCGCCCACCATCGACATTGAATGAAAAATCCGAAGCGGAGAGCGACAGCGCCGCGGCTTCCGGCACTTTGGCGTACAGTGCGCGCACGATGTCCCAGGCCTTGGTGTACGTCGCTGCGTTGCCACGCGACGTACGACCGAGCGGCGACTGGTCGACCAATGTCACCGATTTCAGCGCAGAAATGCCCGTTATTGCCGAGCACGCACCGGGCACTTCAACGTCGAAATCTCCCAGCGAGCGCGCGACGGCGCGGTACACGATGTCGACGGCCAAGGTGCTCTTGCCCGAGCCGCTCGGACCCGTAACGGCGCACAGCACACCGAGCGGCAAGTCCGCGTCGATACCACGCAGGTTGTTGGCCGTGGCGCCCTTGACCTTCAGCCAGCCGCTCGCTTGCCGCACCGCGCGCGTGACAATCGGCGACGCGCCGAGCGCGCGACCCGTCGCCGTGGCGGAGGTCTTGAATGCGTTCGGCGGCGCGTCCTTGACGATCCAGCCGCCGTTGTCACCTGCGCCGGGCCCGAGCTCGATCACGCGGTCGGCCCCGCGAATCACGGCCGGGTCGTGCTCGACGACCAGCACCGTGTTGTCGCGTTCGGCAAGCTCACGCAAAATCGCGTTCAAGGGTTCGACATCGGTCGGGTGCAAGCCAACCGTTGGCTCATCGAGCACGAACAGCGCACCGCACAGCGACGTACCGAGCGCCGCAGTGAGCGTCACACGCTGCGCCTCACCACCCGACAGAGTGCGCGCTTGGCGATCCAGCGTGAGGTAGCCGAGACCCACGCGGTCCAGGTAGCCGAGCCGGCTTTCCAGCTCTTTTCTAGCCAATTCACCCTGTGCGCTCTCCGTCCGCAAGACGCCGACCTGTCGCTTGGCCTCGCGAATCTCGAGCCCGTGAAAATCCGCCAAGCTCACGCCCGCGACGCGGTAGCCGAGCGCGGTGGGATTGAGCCGCTTGCCCTGACAGGCGTGGCATTGGTCATAGGAGCGGTAGCGCGCCAACAGCACGCGCACGTGCATCTTGTACGTCTTGGTTTCGAGCCACTTGAACCAGCCGATGACCCAGGGAAAAGTTCCCTTCGTCCAACCGCCGTCGCCTTCGAGCACGAGCTTTTTCTGCGCGGCAGACAGCTCCTTCCACGGCTTGTCCGCGG
>DATHOI010000397.1:0-11388 GCA_035485095.1 Polyangiaceae bacterium
CCTCGGTTGGCTCGCGGCGCGCTCATCACGCAGCGGGTGGGTCGCCGCGCTGGTGTGTTTCATCGCAGTGCAGGACATCGCGTACTCCTCGTTCCGAGTCATCGAGCGCAAAAATACCCTGCGCAGCAAGATCGAGCTGGCCGAGTTTCTCGAAGCCGATTTGCAGACTCCCGGCGTTGCTCAGCTCCGCTTGTTCTTCCCGTACACGCGAGCATCTCGCTTGATGGAGTTTGCTGGGTACCTCTCTTACAAGGGCTTTGCGATACAGAGCGATGAGTCGCGCGATCCGCCGGAGCGCGCGAGCTTGGTCTTGGCAGGGCCAGGTGAATTCCCGGGCGGTCACTGCGTCGACTATCGTCCGTTCTGGTGTTTGCACGAGAGTGCGCCTCAGCCGGGCGATCTCGTCGTCTTATTCCCTGACGACGTAGTCCCGCCGGGTGTGCGTCAATCGCTCGAACAGCGAGACAGGCTCGTCTACGGTCGCACGCCGGTTGCGGCGCCGCGTGCTGCTCGCTCGCTGTTCTCGGTGCTGCGCACCGTATCCGATTCGTTTGCCGACGTCCCGCTGCCCGAAGACTGGCTCGAGCTTCGAGTGTTCAGCGAAAAGTAACGCTGCAACGCGGAGCGCCGCTTACGCCGCTGGGGGCGGCTGCTCGCCCAGCGCTCGCGCGCGCTTGGATCGCCTGAGCAAAAGCAGCACTAGCCCGGCAGCGGCCGCCGCGCCGAGCCCGCCGAACGCCGTACCCTCCAAGAAGCGCTTGTCGCCGGCGAGCTCGCGCCACTTCGATTTCTTCGGCTCGGCCGCGCCGATCAGCTCGCCCGCCAATGCTTCGGCCTTTTCGCGAGTGAGGTTCAGATTCGGCATTTGAGCGTCCGGATTGTCGAATTTCGGATTCAGCAAACGATTGACAATCCAAGTGCGAACGCGCGTTTCCGGAGGCGCGGCGAGCACCTCGTGCCGCCCCTTCTCTCCATTGACGATCGCTTCATCCGTCAGTGTGTCGAGCTTTGCCACTTGTTGGGCGTACTCGGCGCTGAGCACTCGCGTCTCGAGCCGCGTGAGTAGTGAATTGATGTCAAGATTGGGCCCGACATGCGCGCCCACGCCGTCTCGCGAGTGACAGCCGTAGCAACCAGAAGTCGACAACAGGTCGCCAGCGAGCGCCGTTTTGCCAATGATGCGATTGTGAGCGGCTTGCGGCTGATAGCGAGTGACGAGCACGACGCCAGCGCCACCGACCGGTAGAATCGGTACGAAGCACGCGCCGTCTTTGGTCATTGCGATGCCAGTGACCGCAACTCCGTCCTGGTTTCCGTCGTACAGCACCAGGTGATGTGGTGCTTGGAGCACCATGCTGTCGCTCAAATTGTAGTCAACGACCATGACGCCCGGCCCTTGTCGGCCGTCAGATGCCGCAATCAAGAACCGATCGTGGTCGGCGGCCGACAGCGGGCTCGAGCCGGCTGGGACGTGGATCGTCTGCACGGGTCCAATGGTCGGTACAAAGACGACTGCGGCGTTGGTGGCAATCGACGCGTCCGAGCCATCCCAGTGGTAGTCGTGGCCGCCCGACACTTCTAGAAAACGATCGAGCGAGACGCCGTTCTCGGCCACGAACAGCCGTTCGCCCGCGAAGACCAAGCCGAATGGGTTTCTCAAGCCGACCACGAATACGCGCGGCCCGGCTTCACCTTTGCTCGGGAAAGGATTGCTTGGCACTGGCTCGCCGTCGAGCGTGAGCCTGAGGATTTTGCCGAGCGGAGACTCGACCTTTGCGCTGAGCGCGGGATTACCGGCGTCACCTACCGAGACGTAGAGCTGCCCCCCGTGCACGGTGCAGTTGCCGATCTGGTGCGAGAACGACGATGGTTCGGCGACGAGGAATTGCCCTAAATCACGTTGATCTCGGGCCGGGCCCTGGAAGGTATGTGGCTCCGCCGTGAAGCGCGAGATGCCGTTGCGCATGACGCCGTTCGCGTCTCGATAAGCGTAGGTGACGAACACGTAGCCGTGCTCGTCATCGAGGCAGACGCCCGCCATGCCGGCTTCGCCCTCGTTGTCGGGCCAGTCCGCTTTCGGCGTAAATGTCTGAATCTTGCCGAACACCGAGCTCGAGTTGTCATTGGCAATCACTTTGATCGTGCCGCGCAACTCGGTGACGAAGAGCTTGGGCGCCCGCGGTTCGTCGCTCGGATGCTCGACGGCCGCGAGGCTGGTCGGAAGCGCGAAACCATCGGCCAGCACGTCGAGCGAATAGCCCTCTTCCACCGACCAGCTCGTGCCGAGCTCCTCCTTGGGCGTTGCGAGTGCGGAGGCGGAAAAAGCGGTCATGACGAGCACGCCCAACGCCAGGCTGCTTGCCACGCGCCGGCCCCTGGCTGATCGAGCGCGCGACGCGCTGGGCGCCGGGCCTTCGAGTCCCGAGCAGGCTCGGAGTCCAATGTTTCGGCTAGCAGACGTCCGCGGTGTATTTTGAGCAACCATCTAGCGTCCCACAATCGCGCCGAGCGCTGAGGAGGCCTCTTACCACGACAGAGTGTTGCTTGGGCAGCCGGTTTCCGGATCGGAACGGCGGCTCGGTTACCGCGCGAGGCGTGTTACCGTGCGAGCATGCGGGCGTGGTGCGCAGCGTTGGGTTCCATCGGGGTGTCTGTCCTGCTGCTTTCGAGCGCCGCTCACGCTGTGCCGAATCAAGCGGAAAACGAGCAGGCGGACACCGGTTGGTTCGAACCGGGAAGAGCCGCGACGGCGCGCACCTATGTCGATCTGCGCGGTGGAGTCTCGTCCGCCGACGCGCTCGGTCTCGCGGAAGTCTGCATGGAGGTAGCACCACTCAGTTGGCTCGACGCCGAGACATGCGGCACGGGTTCCGGCCTTTGGCGCAATGGTGACACTCGTGAGATGGCGCACTTCCGAATCGAAGTGCAGCCCTATCGATTCGTGGCTGGCGGTATCGCGTTCGACCCGCAAGTGGGTGTCGGCTTCGCCGAGTTGCAGGTTGGCAAAGACCCGCTTGGTTTTCGTTTCACCGGGTCCGCTGGTCAGTATGACACCTCGGGTCCGGAAGCGACGCTATCGCTCCAAGCAAAAGCTCCGATGCGTTACGATACGGAATTGATAGCAGAGCTCGTTACGGGTCTGGCCTATTTCAAAGACGGGCCAGTGCTTGCTCGACCGGCCAATCCGGCCCAGCCGTTCGCGGGCATCAGCCTCGGACTGGGATTCTAAGCATACAGAGCACCGCACTCGATGGCTCAGCGCGGGCCTTCGCGTCAGGCGCGCCGCGCGCTCATTTCTCCCAGACCTGCCAAGGGGCGTTGCCCTGGGCCAGCATCTCGTCGAGTTGGATCTTGTCCTTGAACGTGTCCATGTTCTGCCAGAAGCCGTCATGGGCAACGGTGAGCAGCTCGCGCTTCTCCATCAGCCGCGAGAAGGCCTCGATCACGAGCTCCTCACCCGGCTTCATGTAGTCGAAGATCTCACGCCGCAGCGCGAAGAAGCCGCCATTGATGCGAACGGGGGAGCGCGTGACGTGCTCGATCTTGGTCACGTGCTCGTCCGCGTCGGCGTGCACGATGTGGAACGTATGCGGCGCCGGTACACTCAAGAAACACGCCAGCTTGTCGCGTTTCTGAAAATTATGGACGTAACTCGTTAGATCGAGGTCGGACAGACCGTCGGCATAGTTGGCGAGGAACATGTCCTCGCCTTGCAGGTGAGGCTGAACCTGGCGAAGCCGCTCGCCAATCGTAGCCTTGAGGCCGGTGTCGACGAAGGTAATGCGCCAGTCGTGGATGTCGCGGTTGAGGAGCTCGATCTTTTTCCCGCCATCCGAGTAGGTAAAATCGTTGCTGGTACACTCGTCGTACTTCAAGAAATAATTCTTGATAGCGGTGGCGCCATGGCCGAGACACAGGATGAAATCCTTGTGTCCGTAGTGCGCGTAGTACTTCATCAGGTGCCAGAGGATCGGGCGCGAGCCCACCTCCACCAGCGGCTTCGGAATCTGATCGGAGTAGTCCCGCAGACGCATGCCGAAACCACCGCAAAAGAGCACGACCTTCATGGCCCACCTTTCTCGAATTTCCGCCACGATAGCGTCGATCGATCACCGTGGCGAGCATCGAAAATCCGGGCCTCGCGATCCGCTACGCGCCTGCGCTTGTGTTAGGCTCGGCACGCCGAGATGGACTTTTCTCGTTCGCGTGAGCTCGAGCAGCGGCTTCGACAGACGATACCCGGAGGCGCGCACACCTACGCCAAGGGCGTCGACCAATTTCCCGAGCTTTCGCCGGGCGTCATTCAGCGCGGCCTCGGTTGCCACGTCTGGGACGTAGACGGCAACGAGTTCATCGAATACGGCATGGGCTTGCGTGCCGTCACACTCGGTCACGCTTATCCGGCGGTCGTGGACGCGGTGCGGGACTCGCTGAGCCTGGGTACCAACTTCACGCGGCCCGCGGCCATCGAGCTCCAGTGCGCCGAAGCTTTTTTGGAGATCGTGTCGGGTGCCGAGATGGTGAAGTTCAGCAAGGACGGTTCCACGGCCGACACCGCGGCGCTGAAGCTGGCTCGCGCCTACACCGGTCGGGAAATGGTCGCTATTTGTGCCGACCAGCCGTTTTTCTCGTACGACGACTGGTTCATCGGCACGACCACGATGGACGCGGGCATCCCCGACTTCGAGCGCACCCCGACCGTGCGCTTCCAATACAACGACGCCGCTAGCCTCGCTGCGTTGTTCGAAGCGCACCCAGGCAAGATCGCCGCCGTGTTTCTGGAGGCGGAGCGCACGCAGCCACCTGCGCCAGGTTTCCTACAATCGTTGCAGGCTCTGTGTCGTCAGCACGGCGCGGTGTTGGTGTTCGACGAGATGATCACCGGGTTTCGCTGGCACTTGGGCGGCGCGCAGGCGCTCTACGGCGTCGTGCCTGATCTATCGACCTTCGGCAAAGCGATCGCCAATGGCTTTTCTCTTTCGGTGCTCTGTGGTCGGCGCGACATCATGCGTCTCGGCAGCCGTGAGCGCGCGCAAGACAACGTCTTTCTGCTCTCGACCACGCATGGCGCGGAGACGCCGTCGCTCGCTGCGGCCATTCGCACCATGCAGGTTTATCGTGAAGAGCCCGTGGTCGAGCATTTGCATCGGCAAGGTGAGCGCCTGGCTGCTGGCTTTCGGCAAGCGGTCGAGCGTCACGAGCTCACTGGCTACGTCGAGCTGAGCGGCCGCTCCTGCAACCTTCTTTTCGGCACGCGCGGGCCAGACAAAAAGCCGTCGCAAGCCTTCCGCACCCTCTTTCTGCAGGAGACAATTCGGCGCGGGGTGCTCATGCCGTCGCTGGTCGTGAGTTACTCGCACAGTGACGAGGACATCGATCGCACGATTGACGCGGTCGACGGCGCGCTCGCCATCTACGCGCTCGCCATGCAGGACGGCGCGGAGCGACATCTCATCGGTAAGCCGTCGCGCACCGTCTTCGATCGGCGCTGACGGCACTACGCCGAGGGTGTCACTTCGGCGAGCAGAGCGTGCTCGGCCAAGAGCGTCGCTGCGCCACGGATAGCAGCGAAATCCATGTTGGCGCGCTCGGCAATGTCGAGCAGGCTGTGCTTCCCGTCCGACAAGTTGAGCACCCACAGCATGGCAAATTGCAGATTGGGGATGCTCGTGCCGCCGGTTGCCCGGTAGAGCCCGCGACTGCCCAGTTGTGGTTCGCCGAACGGAGCTAGGTTTCGATAGCTCTGGTTGCCTTCGAGCAGGTCGACGATCGACCGACACACGCTCAGCGATTCGGTCAAGCGCGCGCCGGAGACGAAGTCGAGGTTGTCCCCAGAGCTGTGATATTCGGGAAATTGCCCGTGCCGACCGCGCATCAGTGAGCCGACCGCGAGTCGGAACCCTGGCGAGTTGTACTGCCGTTCGTCATAACCATAGGGAAAGAAGTCGATGGTTTGATGTGGCGCGTCGGTCTGCCCTGGAGCGTGTCGCAGCACGTGCGCTGCGGCGCGATCGATATCGGCGTCTCCCGCGACTGTCCTCTTGTACGTGAATGGGTGCGCGTCACCGAGACAAGTCAGCGTGAGTCCGTGCTTGATACGTTGCGCCGAAGCGCAGTTTTGCGCGAGCCAAGTGATCGCGCCGATCGTGCCTGGCGCATACAGGAACCGAAACGTGTGGCGGCGGGTTCGACGAGCCGCGAGCTCGCCCGCCAGAAATACGGAAACGGCGATCCCCGACAGATTGTCGTCTGCGAGCGATGGATGGCAAACGTGGGTCGAGATCAGAATCTCGTCCTCGCTCGAGCCGGGCAGCACGAGCTCGCCGTAGCTGAGCGAGCCTTCTTGCAACGAGGAGTCGATACAAACGTCGTACGGCCCGGGGCCGAAATGGCGCAGTTGCTGCTCGCTCAGGCAAAACCCCCAGGTTTCCTGATAGTACGAGGTTCGATACGGAATACGGTCCGGTTGCTCGGGTAGCGTGTGCAGGTGCGGTCGGAGCTCGGACAGTGAGAGCTGCGCTCGGATCGGCGCGCTGTAACTCACGACATGCAGATTGTTGGCTTGGAAGTCGACCACGCGCGTGCCTGCAGCATCCTTGATGTACGCATCCCGAATGTTCCATTCGCGCGGAACCGTCCAGTCGAGCACGGCGGTGCCGGATGGCACTTCTCGAATCTCCAGCGGCACGCGTTTCGATAAAAGGCGGAGTGTTTCACGAACGCCATTGCCGGTGATGCTGCGACAAATCGGGAAGAGCTCCCGAACCAGCGCGTAGAGCTCGCTTGCTTCGTCAGTCATGAGCAAGGCCTGGGCTGCGCATCAAGCTCCGAGCACACTTTGGTCGAAGTCCGGGTAGTTGGCATCACGCTCCGAGATCACGGTTGGCCGAGCAGGCCAGACAATGGCGAGCTGCGGGTCGTCCCAGCGCAAGCCGCGCGCGCCACCGGGTCGAAAGAAATCCCCCATTTGGTAGAACACGTCGGTGTTGTCGGCCAACGTAATGAAGCCGTGCGCGAAGCCCGCGGGCACGAAGAGCGCGCGCCCATTCTCGGCCGACAGGAGCGCGCTCGTCCATTTGAGATAGCTCGCAGAGCCCGGCCGCAAATCGAGGATGACATCGTGGATCGCGCCCGCCACGCAGCGCACGAGCTTGGACTCTGCGCTGGGCGGCGCCTCGAAGTGCATGCCGCGAAGCGTGCCGCTTCGGGCATTTCGGGACAAATTTGCCTGCGGAAAACGAGCTGGCAGGCCGTGCTCGGCAAATTCTCGTTCGCAGAATGCGCGCGCAAAGAAGCCGCGTTCGTCCGCGTGGCGTTCTAGATCGATGACGTATGCGCCAGGCAACTCGGACTCGGTGAACAGCATCGAAAAACCATGCCCTCCAAAGCTATGACGGCGAGCATGTCGCGGCGAATGCGTCAGCCAGCCGGCGCGTACGCAAGCACTCCGCGATTACCGCTGTTGTCGTCGTGCAGCAGAATTACGTCCTCCGGCACGTTGGCCAGATCGGAGACGCGTAGGTAGTCGCGCATGGTCGTACCCGTACACGCGGAGTCGACGTTGGGGGCGCCGCGTCGGGCGCGTGCGTCATCCACGTTGACGGTTCGGAAATCGATGCTGTAGCGCGTGACACCGGAGGTATTGGGCACGCTGGAGTGCATCTGCGCGCCGGAAAACGCCATCACGCCGCCGACCGGTAGTAGGACGCGAAGTTGAGGCTCGAGCTCGACCGTCTCCGTTGCGCGCGGCAAAGGTCGTGGATCGGCCTTTGTGTACGAGGCCACGTGCGCGCCTCGGTGCACTCGGTTCCACTCATAATAGTTGTACTCGGAGGACGTGTTGACGACGCCACGGTCGAAATAGCGTGGGTGAAAGGCCATCGCGTTGTTCGCGCTGATCTCGTACACGGGGAGCCACCAGTTGATTTGGCAGGCCGGTGCCGAATACCAGGTGTCACGATGCGGGTGCCAAGCGTAAGCAATGCCGGTCGTCAGGTAGTTGTCACTGGTCGAGCTGCGCAGGCGCGGTACGTCGAAATAGGTCTTTTCCGGATCGCAGCCGAGCTCGATCAGCAGAGCGCCGACATGTCGCTTCGACTCGGGGTGATGGATGAACGCGGGCTTGAGCCGGTTCAGGCGCTCGGCAAATTGCTCGACCGGCATCGTGTGCTGCGCGGTTCGTGGATCGAGCGACGCGAACTCCTGCTCGATCATTTGGCGCGCGAATTCGCAAAACGCGATCACGGCTGGACGCGCGGAATAGCTGATGATCTCACCCGCGTACAAGAGCTCTCGCCGCTCCTGGTCGCCGAAGGAAGGATCGATGTAGAGTGCTCCGCTCATCGCCGAACCGCTTGTTACTTACGGGAAACACAAGCGAGTAACGGCGTCAAGCAAGCTCGCGGCCGATGGGCTCGTTCGCGCGCCAGTCTTTCTTTCGCGTTGAGCGCGTCCGCCGTTCGGCTTTTGACGCTGTAGACGAGCGCGTTTCGCCATGGGAGTGTCCGCGCTGCCCCCATGCCGGATTCCGAGCGTCCAACGGAGCAAAAGTCCGGTCCTTCCGCTGGCGGAGTCGTCGTTCGGAACACGCTGTATCTGAGCGCTGCTCAGGTGCTCACCATTCCTCTTTCGATCGTGCTCAATGCGCTCACCGCGCGTTACTTGGGCCCCGCGGAATTCGGCTACATGTACCTGGCGGGCACGCTGTGCGCGTTCGGTTTCTTGGCCGTGGAGTGGGGACAACAGGGTGTTCTGCCGGCGGCGATCGCTCAGGATCACGGCGGCGTCGAAGCGCTGCTCGGCACCGGCATCGTTTGGCGGATGTGGCTGAGCGTCTTCGTTTATCTAGTGCTGGCTGTCGGTTGTCACGTGTTCGGTTATGGCGTCGAGTTGCAATGGGCACTCGGCCTGACGTTCGCCGTCGCAATGTTGTCCTCGGTGGTGAACGCATTCAAAGACACCATTCGCGGCTTCGAGCGCACCGATCTGCCCGCCCTCGCCCAAGTCGGGCAACAGTTCCTGATGGCGTTGATCGTGGCAATCGTGTTGCTCTTAGGCGGCAAGTTGCGCGCGGTTCTGACCTCCGAGGTCTTCGTCGTTGCGCTCGTCCTAGCGGTACTTTGGCCGGTGCTGCGAGTCGTGGGCGTGCGGCGCCTGTCGTTCGACCGCAGCGTGCTGAAGACTTTGCTGACGCAAGGGACGCCGTTCGTCTTTTTCAATCTGGCCATGACCCTGCAGCCGAATATCGACGCGCTCTATTTGTCGAAGCTCGCCCCCTCGGAGGTCATGGGCTGGTTCGCCGTGACGCGGCGCTTGATCGGCGTGCTGCTCTTCCCTGCCTCGGCCTTGCTGGGCGCGCTGTACCCGACCTTGTGTCGCCTGTTCACCACCGACCAAGAGGGCTTCGTGCGCACGGCGCGGGGCTCCCTGTACAGCGTGGCTTTGCTGGTCGTGCCGGTGGCGCTCGGCTGCGGCCTGTATCCGGAAATCGGCATCTCGATTTTCAGTGAAAAATCTTTCGGACCCGCCGAAGACAACCTGCGGATTTCGGCGCTGTTTCTGTTTCTAGTTTACTTCACCATGCCGCTCGGAATTTGCATCCTTGCGGCGAACAAGCAGCGCGCGTGGAGCATCGTGCAATCGTTGTGCGTCGTGGTCAGCTTGGTGCTCGACCCGATCCTCGTGCCTTGGTTTCAGAAGCGTAACGGTAACGGTGGACTCGGTCTGTGCGTCGCCGGCGTGTTGAGCGAGGTTCTCGTCGTCGGTTGCGGCATCGTGTTGGCGCCGCGTGGCATTTTCGACCGACGGTTCGCCAAATCTGTGTTCTTGGCGCTCGTGTCGGGTGCTGCCATGGCGCTCGTGGCGCGCGCGCTCAAATCGATCACGCCATTCGTCGCAGCGCCGATCGCCGTGCTCGTCTACGCCGGAGTGCTCTTGGTCACTGGTGGCATCGAGAAGACGTACGTTACGGCCGCGCGCGGTTTCATCAGCCGCAAATTGTCTCGCGCGCGCTGAGCGCGCTTCCGCCGTTCACTCAATCACGATCACGTCGCCGGTGCGCAGCGGGAAGCCCGCCGCTCCGCCCTCGTTGTGCACGATGGCGTCATACGTGAAGCGAATGCGCTGAAATTCCGGGAACTGGCGGAGCACGAAGATCCGAGTTTTGTCGGCAAATTCACCGGGCCCGCCAGCTTGAGCAATGGCTTCGACGAGGCGCGCCGGGGGCTCCAGCGTCAACGCGCCGACGTTCTTGATCTCCCCAAGCGCGGTGACCGTGACAGGCTGTGATTGGTCGACGTTGACGGTCACGCGCGGCGTGACGATGAATTCCTTCAGGCGCCCTTCCAGCTCGCGAGCCAATTGCGACGGGTGTTTCCCGGCCGCGACGACCTCGCCGGCCAAGGGCAAAGCGATTCTGCCGTCGCGGCGGATCTTCCCCGTCGCGGACAGGCCGTCTTGCTCGTAGACGCGGATACTGACCGTGTCTCCGACACCGATCACGTACTCGGTTACGTCGGTTCGCCAGTCCGCGTTCGGCACGTCTCTGTACCAGGTGAAGTTGCCGGCGCTTGCACAACTGGTCGCCGAAAGCGCGAGCGTTCCCAGTCCCGCGAGCAGCGTAAATCGTGCCAGGGCGGAGCGGGCCTGCTGAAACAGATAGGGAACCACGGTGCCGGCCATGCTAGCTCGTCGACGGCTCACGCATCAAGCGCGGCTCACGAAACACAAGCGCCCTTCTACCGTGTCATCCTCCATTCGACCCGATGGCGTCCCCGCGAAGCCTGGTTTCGGGCTACGGCGTGCGCTGCGCGCCTTGCTCGTGGCGTGCACGTTCGCGTATCCGCTCGCGCTGTTCGGCCTGTGCTTGGCTTTCTATTTCGTCGGTGAAAGTTGGTGGCTGACGGCAGCGGGCCTGTACGTTCCGAGAGTGCTGTACGCAGTGCCACTGCCCATTCTGGCGCTGGCACTTTGGGTCACGGGGCTGCGCCGCTACTTCTGGACTCAGCTGATTGCCGCCTTCTTGCTGATCGTTCCGTTGATGGGCTTCGGCTTGCCGTCGCTTTCGCGTCCTCGGGCCGGCGCGCCGACGCTTCGAGTCTTGAGCTTCAACGTGAATTCCGCATTCGGCGGCGCTCGAGCGATCGTCGATGCCGTCGTTGCAGCATCGCCGGATGTCGTGTTGATGCAGGAGACCCCTCCGGGGAACGGCCAGCTCGTGGCGGCACTTCGCGCGCACTTTCCGTACGTCGAAAACTCGACCCAGTTCGTCGTCGCGAGTCGCGGCCGCATCGTGTCCAGGACGGAACCAGACCGGTTGCCACTGTACGGCCGCGAACGCTCACCCCGTTTCATGCGCTATTCGATCGAGACGCCTCTGGGGGTCCTCGC
>DATHOI010000398.1:0-5305 GCA_035485095.1 Polyangiaceae bacterium
CCCGAAGTCAGGAAGGACGAGCAGCCGGTGGCAGCGGTGTCCGCGGCCTTCGCGCCAGCAGTGGCGCCGCCAGTACCACCGCCGGTACCACGGCCGAATCCATCCGCGGAAGCGACGCCAACCGCGCCGGCCTCGTCGCAATAAGCCACGCGCTCGTCGAAGTCCTGGCAGGGCACGAGCAGACGGAACTGCGATCGTTCAACGGCGCACGAAACGGCGCGGTCCGCCGACGAGAGCCGGCGAGCGCTCTACACCGCGTGCCGCCATTTACGAATTCTTTAGACGGCATGAGGCATGCTTCAAACCCGTGGATGTCCGACGACCTAGTTGAGCTTTGGAAGAACGTCGCGCTGAGGGGTGCGACTGAGCAGCAAACATCCGCGGCTCCACCCAGACTCCGCGTAACGCTAACCGCCGGGTTTATCTTGCTCGCCGGGATGACCGGCTTGAGCTGGAAGTCTGTGGGCATCTTGATTGTGCCGAGCGTGCTTCTGACGGTGTTGCTCGTCCACGAACTGCCGCGCGCCATGGTCGCTCGACTTCTCGGTCGAGCGAGCCAGGTCATTCTCTCGGAGAGGGGCGGCAGCACCGTTGTCTCGGGCACTCCTCTAACGGGCAAGGCGGCGCTTGGATTTACGGTAGTAGGGTCCTTTGCGAATCTCGTGGTCGCGGTCACAGCGCTGGCGTTGGTACGCTCCAGGCTGCTCGTACCGGCCGCTCCGCTGCTGAACCTGATAGCAGCCGGGCACGCCGCTTATGGTATCGCGCAGCTCTTACCTATCGTTCCATTTCGAGCCGGCGCTTTGCTATCGAGGCGCCTACCCGGATCCATGCGATTGGCGCACGCGGCTGCCTCGTTTGCGTTTCTGGTCGTGCTGGGAGTCGCGGCGGAGCACCTGTCAAAGACGCCGCAGCTGCTTGTGCGGTCCGAAAGCGCGAACCTGACCGCGGCGGACAAACAGCGATTGATGCCGCCTTGACCAATTCCCCGAGCCAGTCGAGTTCGAAGTAGTTTCCGTTTGTCAGGCACAACGACGGGCGCGGAACGCCTCGCCCAACCGCAAGAGGAGCGAATTTCTAGTGACTTCTTCGGCAATTGACCCGCGTGGGACTGCAAATTGCAACTCTCGGTCGATGCTTCCAGCGCTGCTCATTGTCGCTGCCGCGACATTGTGCTCGTGCTTCGGGCTCTGGACCAAGACTCCGACTGAGCGCGCGCGCGATCTGTTCTCGGCCAAATGTAGCCGCGTGTCGCCGGAACTCACGAAGTTTCTGCTTGCGGGGGACTCAATCGAGTCGGTGGAGCCGGACCTCTCGCATGTCGTCGCCAGCGGCCAAGACATCATGCGCCTGTGTGGCGCCGTCCTCCACGTTCAAGGGCTAGCTGGCGCGACAGCGGAGAACGTTGCGCTGGCCGCAGGTTGCCACCAGGCGCGAGTGACGCTTGGCGAGGTCGCGCCTCCGGATGACCCCTATGTGCTGCCTGGTAAGTGGGCGGAAATCACCGTTTGGCCTGATGGCAAAGGTTTCAAGATCAGGGTGCGCGGCGATGACTTCGCCGATGGCACGGCGTTGCTCGAGCGCGCGCGGCGGCTCAAGGCCGAACGTGGCGTTCAATGAGTGGCGACTATTCCGCTGTCGTTTTGCGATCGCGTGGGCTGCTGGAGGCACCGACCAGCGCCCTTGCGTGCCGGTAGAGTCGAATGTTCTTCGCAACGCTTTCGGCGCTGAGCCTAAGAATTAGCTGCTTGTTTTCGCGCTCGAGCGTGATGTCGATCCATCCAGCGGGCGCCCAACTCGGAGAGCCCGTCCTTGCCAACTCGTCTGTGGCAGTGAAGTGGACGTGCGCAGTCCGGCACTCGAAGAGTCGGACCCATTCGGCAGATTCGACTACCTCTGGCTGAAGAGCCAGGTCAGTCCCACTGACCTGCGCGGTCCCGTCGCATGTGTTTCTCGTGTAAGTTCCCTGAACGCGCTGAACTGCGGCGGGCGGGAGTCCCTCTAAGGCCTTCTGCCAAGCCCGCCCGTCTTCACAGAGCGATGGCGCAGGCCCCGAGGTGCCAGGAGTGTCAGCGGACCTGGCTCCCTGAGGTGGCGCGGCTACCGAGCAGCCACTGAGCGATACCGCGACGAGTCCCAGGGTCGTCATGAAGCGGGCGTGTCGTATTGGAGGACGCATAGGGCTGTATACGAGCAGGCGACTCGAACGGTTACGCTTCAGCTTGCTTCGTCTGGCGGTCGGAGTGATTGCCGCGGGGGGCTGATGGTCTCACGGGCTTCGTCATACGCGAACTGGTCGCCAAAGCGTGCCCAGGCCAGCAGCTCACCGGCTTTGACCACGCCAATCACTCGACCGAACTCTTGATTGGTGTCAGAGGCGATTCGAAAAAACGTCTTCACGACCGCCGCGGGCATCGAGATATTCCAGCAAGCCAATGATCTCGCTGGGAGACACGCTCGGGATGGGCTCGAGAGCGAGAGTTTCCGTTGTACCGCAGGCTCCACCTCGTCGGGCAATTCGGTACCGGTGATGATGTCGTGCAGTTGATCGACCAGCCGCAAAAGCTCGGGCGAGCGGTAGTCCCGCGTACTGGTGGGGATTTTGATTGCCGCGTCCGATCACGACCGGCGCAGCGGTCGGCATGTTCATGCTCTGAGGCACAATGTGTATGCCGCCTCGCCGACCCACTCACTTGATCACGAGTGAACAGCCGAGCGTGCGCGCTTTGCTCAGTCGAATGGGACGCCCCGCCAGCGCGTCATCGATCGCGTTCTGCAGGTACGGCGTGGCGTCGTCACGCAAGTGGGTTTGGTCCGAGTCGATTCCCCCGCGGAAGAGCACTTGGCCGGTTCTGTCCAGGAGCAGTGAATACGTCGCGTAGTCGGCCTTCAGCGCGCGCGCGGCCACACCGTCGGGGTCAACCAGGATTGGGTAAGCGTAGCGCCGCCGAGTCGCCTCGGCGGCATCCCGTGACGGCGTCGCGTCGGCTTCTGAATCGATGGCAACGACGGCAACGGCTTGGTCGCGGTAGCTCGCGGCCAAGGATCGCAGCCGCTCGTCGTGTTTCGCCTGGCACGGGCAGTGTGCAGAAAAGAACTCGACCACCGTGAACGAGGCCTTGGGATCGACCAGCGGATGCGAGGCTCCATCCGTCCCCAGAAATTCTCCCGGAACCGAATGCGGAGCCTGCGCTGGCGTGCACGCGAACAGCGCCAAGCCGACGGCGGCCCTCAGGTCCATGCGTACACCACGGTGAACAAGAGACCGCCGAGCGCGGGCTGATTGAGCCCCAAGTGAGAAAGCGGAGGGTTCAAGAACAAAGAGCTCTGCAGCCGCCAAGCGTCAGAAAGCGGAAGCAAGCCCGATGCCGTGACGGTAGTCAGACGGTGACCAGAATCAGGCGTCTTTTCGCCGTTGATCGTCGGGTCCCCCTCGACAGCGTAGGAAGCGCTCAAGGCGACTGCGGCTCCGCTCGAAAGCACGTAGCCGAGCGACCCGAGCGCGGTCCACTGGCTCGCGAGGCGCTCGTGCACCGTGATACCGGAGCTCGTCACCGTCCGCGCGCTGCGTGCTGCGACGATTCCGGTCGCGTTCACCAGCCAGGGCCCAAAGGCTTGTTCGAAGGCCACGCCGAAGTTCGCCTGGTACGCGCCGATCCCCGTTGCGTCCGTGGCGAGCGGGCGAAGATCAGGCGCGTCCGGCGGCTTGCCGGTTGGAAACGTGACGCCCGCCAACGCGGCGATGCCCGGTACGACCAGGGAAGCCCCTGCAAGCGTGAAGTCGTAACGAAGATTGAGATTGATGTCGCCGAGGCCGCCACCGAACTCCGACAGGCCTTGACTGGTGCGGCGCGTCTCGACCAGCGGCACTAGCAGCGCGACCTGAGCTCGATCCAAAACGCGGACCGCCCCGAACAGGTCCTGCTCTAGGTCGAGCTCGGAGGCTCCCGGAGGGGGACTGGCGTAGCGCGCTTGCGCGTCGAAGGAGCCGAGCTCACCGGCGGCCTTCAGCTGCAGGCCAACGAGTGCCGCTTCGTGCAGCGCGAGACGGCCCGGCGTAACGGTCCCTGCCCCGGCGCAGCACGCTTGGGCGCTGGCGTGCCGTTGCAAGCCAAGCACGAAAGCGAAGACCGCGAACCGCTCAAGGAATGTCGAATGTCGGAGTGACATGCTCAACGGAGGCGTCCCAATCAGTGCGAATTTGCCAAGTCCCAGGCATGAACAGGACGAGATTCTCCAAGTCGTAAACTCCGGGTGAAGTTTCTACGATAGTTGGCGTGACGGACGTGCCGTGGCCCATCGCCGGCATCCACGGCACGGCGCTGAGCTCCAACCCTGATTCTGGAGCACCTGTTGTCGCGTCGGTGATCGACAACTGCATCGACACGTTGCCGCGCGTCGGGGGTTGCTCGGGCGCGGTGCGTACTTCGACGCGCGCTTGCCCCGAGTCACTATTCAGCACGAGCAGGCTCTGCGCCGGGAAGGAGTTGCTCCCAGACGGCGGCGCTCCGCCACAGGCATTCGAGAGCAATACCAGTGCAGCAATCCCGCTGATCTTTAGGATTCGTTCCCTCATCGCTCAGCCGTAGTAGCTCAGGGCTGAGTGCCCGGCCATGAGGTGAATCGTCGCAGGCGCAGCCCAAAACTCAGGAAACGCAGCCGAGAAAATGTAACCAAAAAACGTCACCGAGAAAATGTAACCAAGAAAATGCGTGACGAACTTCTTTAGTTCAATCGCGATCAACAGCAACGCTGAGGCGACATGGTGGTCAGTCTCGCGCTGGAAGAACGCGCGCGACAAGTTGTCGCAGATGGGTTTTGTTCCTGGACGGGCTCAATGCAGCAGCTTAGTCGTAGCGTTGTCGCCTGCACATCGTGAGGCGTTTTCCACATCTGGCTCGGGAGGTCACCGTGAAGCTTCGTCCAACACCGCTCGTGCTTGTCGCAATGGTCGTTCTAACGGCCGCCAGTTGTAGTTCGTCGAGCTCAGACCAGAACGCTCCCGCCACCGGTCCCGTCGGTGGCGCCGTCGTTGGCCCCGCCGACGATCACTGCTCCGGACAACCCGACGGCATTGCCGACCCCGCAGCGTGCACCACGCCCGCGAACAGCGATAGTGCCGGAGGCGCCGGAGGCGCGGCCGGAGATAGCGGGACCGCGGGCGCGGCGGATTGCAACCTCACACACGACGCGAGCTACGGGGACACGCTGTACAACTCGTCCGGCGCTGACGACGACTGAGTTGAACAGCGTGTCCCCGTAGCTCGCGTCGTGTGTGAGGTTGCAATCCGCCGCGCCCGCGGTC
>DATHOI010000399.1:0-4684 GCA_035485095.1 Polyangiaceae bacterium
GCGAGTGCTTTCGCTGTCACGGCGCAAAAGGTATCGGTGGCCCGAATCTGCACATCGGTAACCCGCAGCTGCTGCAAACGGCGAGCAACGGCTTCTTGCGCTACGCAATCAAAAATGGCCGCCCGGACACGTTGATGCCAAGCTTCGCTTCCTCGCTCGGCGACGCGGGCATCGAGGACGTGACTGCGCTGCTCCGGAGTTGGGCGTCGCCTCCTCCGCCTCCTCCGGCTCCAGCGCGCCCCCCGCCGATTCCGCTCGGTCCCGTACCGCTGAATCCTCGGGGACCGGAGCCCGTGGGTTTCAAGCCGACACCTGGGACCACGCCCGTGGAGGTCGTACACCGCGAGCTAGAACGGGGCGCGCGCATGGCGCTGCTCGATGCGCGCGCGCCGTCCGACTACATGAACGAGCACATCGCTGGCGCGGTGAGCGTTCCGTTCTACGACCCGAGTCCTTACCTCGCCAAGCTACCGAAGAGCGCTTGGCTCGTGTGCTACTGCGCGTGCCCGCACGCGGAGTCCGGCACACTCGCCGGCAAGCTCACCCAAGCCGGTTTCAAGAAGGTGACGGTCCTCGACGAGGGCCTAGGCGTTTGGCACGGGAAGAAGTACGCGACGCAGACTGGCGAGAAACCTTAGCTTCAGGGCCCAGGTATTGGTGGGCTACGAGGCGAGCACGCGCAACCTCCGCAAAAGCCGCCGCTTGCCCAAGCGGATTCTCGTCTTCACCGTATTGGGTGAAACCTTAGTCAGCGCTGCGGCCTCATCCACGGAAAAGCCCAGCACGAAGTGCAATGACAGCGCTTCGGCTTGTGCACCGGGCAAACGGCGCAGCACGCGGTGCAATTGCCGCGCGCGGTCGAGCTCGACGCCAGCAGTCGTGGGCTGGAGCACCTCGCTTTCGAGGCAGACCGCGGCATCGAGCGTGGCGAAGCGAGCGCGACGTGCCGCGCTACGGCGCCGAGTCAGAATAGCAACACGCAAGCTGATCTTGTTGGCGTAGTGCAGAAAATCACCCTGAAAGCGATAGCTCGGTAACGCGCGGACGACCTCGAGCAGACAGTCCTGCACGGCGTCTTCCAGATCGGCGTGGCCGCCGCCGAGGACCCCGCGACACGTGCGCCGCACCGCGGGCTCCAAGCTGCGAATGAGCTGCTCGAGGGCGCGAAGATCGGCGCAGTTCTGAGCGCCCTCAGCCAGCAAGGTCAGACTCGAGCGCCCATTCACGAGCTCACTGCGCCGGCGAATGCCCGACGGGGGCTCGGAGCTCGGCCCCTCGGTGAGTGTCAGCTCGGTGGTGAAAGCTTCTTTGTGCAACTTTTTTTACGTGGGCTGGTGTGTCGAAAGTGGTGGCTGGAATCGACGACGCACCCGCTTTTCCTTGGCTTTTGTGGCTGAGGCGGGACGGGGAAAAAAGGTGTTGCTATTCGCCGCACTGGAGGTTTTCCGCAGCTGGCCGTTAGGATCTTCATGGGTCATGGGTTTGATGGTGGTGCTGTCCCGGCAGACCTGACGAGCTCAGCGGAGTCGACTGGGGTGCATGACGCGCGGGGGCTTTCTAAGGCAGCCAAGACGAAGGTGCTCTTGGTCGACGACGACGACGCGGTCCGCAACGCATTCCGGCGTGTGCTCGAGAGTCGAGGTTATCAAGTCTTCGCCTGCCACAGCGGAAGCGAGGCGCTGCAGCGCCTTGCGGGTGGCGATTTCGACGCCATGGTCAGCGATGTGCGCATGCCCGGCATGAGCGGGCTCAAATTGCTGCGCGCGGTGCGCGAGCATGATTTGGACTTGCCAGTGATTCTGGTGACGGGCAACCCGGACTTGGGGAGTGCCACGGAGGCCGTCGAGTACGGGGCCTTTCAATACCTAATCAAACCTATCGAAAATGCGTGCCTGGCGCAGGCGGTCGAGCGCGCTGCCACGGCCGGGCGCATGGCACGCGTGAAGCGTGAATACGTGGAAGAATTCGGGAGCGCGACGTTTCGCGTTGGTGATCGTGCGGGCATCAGCGCGGTCTTCGAGCGCGCGCTCAGCTCGCTCTGGGTCGCCTACCAACCGATCGTCAGTGCGCTCGATTTTTCGCTATTTGCGCACGAGGTGCTGATGCGCAGCGACGAGCCGGACTTGCCGCATCCGAACTCGGTGCTGAAGGCGGGTGAGCGCCTCGATCGCGTGAACCACATCGGTGACGCGGTGCGCAGCTTGGTTGCCACCGCTTTGGCTTCGGACGCCGACTCCGTGTTGTTCGTCAATCTTCACCCTCAAGACATCGAGGACGAAGCGCTATACAGCACGGAAGCGCCGCTGACGCGCTTCGCCGAGCGCGTCGTGCTCGAGGTCACGGAGCGCGCTTCATTGGAGGGCATTCGCGACTTGCGCGAGCGCGTCGCGCGGCTCCGCGCTTTGGGCTTCCGCATTGCGCTCGACGACTTGGGCGCGGGCTACGCCGGATTGACCAGCTTCACACAGCTCGAGCCAGAGTTCGTCAAGCTCGACATGGAGCTCATTCGCGACATTCATCTGCACGACATGAAGCGCAAAATCGTGAAATCCATGGTGCACCTCTGCCACGACATGGGAAAATGCATCGTCGGCGAAGGCGTCGAGTCCTGTGAGGAACGCGACGTGCTCGTCGAGTTGGAGTGCGACTACTTGCAGGGCTTTCTGTTCGCCAAACCGGGTCGCACGTTTCCGCCGATCAGCGTGCCGCCGCCCAGCTTGCGCTGACGCGAGTGCTCGTTCAATTGCAGAACCAGGCGCCCGCGACGCATAGACACGAACCTGTATTGCCATAGGCGCATTGCCCGGCGACCGCGCCGCAGTTGTCGCCCGGCGTCGGTTTCGTCGCTGGGCAACCCGGTGTGAAGCAGTTCCACTGCCCAGCCTGACAATTGCACTGCTCGCCGTTGGGGTAGGGGCAGGTCAATGCGCCGCGACAGGTCGTGTTGTCGGTCGGCATGGTCGCTGGACAAGCGTTGCCACTGCCGGTGCACACCCAATCGAGCGCGCCGCGTCGGACCGCTTGTTGCTCGCACGTGCAACGCTCGCCGACGTACGAGCAGGTCATGTTTTGTGTGTCGCAGGTTGTGTTGGCGCCCGTCGGGGCCGTCGCGGGACACGTCGCTGCGCCGCCCGCGCCTGCGCTGCCACTCACACCACCCGAGGCTGCGCCGCCGGTGCTCGCCCCCGCCGCACCGCCGGTCGCCGCGCCGCCAGTGGCAGTGCCAGCGCTACCAGTCGCTCCGCCCGAAGTCGCTCCGCCCGAAGTCGCTCCGCCTGAAGTCGCTCCGCCCGAAGTTGCTCCGCCTGAAGCTGCTCCGCCCGAAGTCGCTCCGCCTGAAGTTGCTCCGCCCGAAGTCGCTCCGCCCGAAGCGCCACCGGTGCTCAGCGTGCCAGCGCCTCCGCCGTTCTCCTCTCCGGCTTCACCGAGCAGGCCTCCACCGTTGCCGGACGCCGCGCCGCTCGAAGCTCCGCCGAGGCTATTTTCCCCGCCTGAAGTGAGCGTGCTGCTGCCAGCGACGCTCGCGTCGCCCCCGATCGGGCTGCTCGCGCCTGCACCGATGTCGATTGCGCCACCGATGCCGCCGATGAGATCTTCCGAGCTACGCGAACCGCAAGCGGTCGCCAAACCAATGATGCCAGTCAAAAGAAGCGCGCTGCAGCTGGTAAGCTTGGTCATTCGGGGGTCCTCCGTGAGCCTCGAAACGCGAGGCCCAAAGCTAGCTAGAGGACGGAGTACCCGCTGCTTTCTCTCAGCAGGCAGCGCGCGTTCAAAGCACTCGCGCGTTACCGCGTCACTGCGGCGCCGAGCCAGGCAGGCACAAGCCAGTCACGGCGTTGCAAGTTGCGTTTGCCGCGCAGTCGACCGGCCCCTGGCAGGGGAACGCGCACTTTTGATACTGCACGTTGCAACGCGCAAAGCCACACGACTGATCGTTTTGGCAAGGCAGTGCGAAGGCGTTGGGCGTGGCCATGGTGCCACTCGCTGCCGGTGCCGCGGGAGTCCCCGGCGTTGCGGGAGCCGCGGGTGCGGCTGGCACAGCCGGCGCAACCGCAGGTTGCGGATACGCAGTTGCAGGCGCGGCGGGCGCGACCCCGGGTTGCGGGTAGGCGGCCGGTTGCTGGGGGTACGCGCCAGGTGCGGCAGCCGTTGGGGCGCCATACGGTGCTGGCGCCGCTGCGGGCGTGTCGTTGTCCTTGGCACAACCGCTGACGGTCAACACGAGTCCGGCGAGGGCGAATAAGGGCCTGCGTAGCATCGATTTCTCTTTCCGCGCCGTGTTCGGGCGCTCGTCCAAGCGTTGCCAATTGGTTGGCGGGATCCGGGCGTTTGCCCAACTTGAGCCGAACCGGCGAGCATTCTATCACCGTCGACTTCGAACCGTAATGTTGCGAGATTATGTGAGATTGTTTTTGCTTCGGTCGAGCCTGAGCGGCTACTCGGCCAAAGTTTTGCCAGGGTTGCAAAGCGAGTCGAATGTTCCGCAGTAGTTTACGTGAAGTGGCGAGCTTCGATTCCTCGAAGCTCGATCTTCGCACCGCGCTGAGCTGCATTCCGGCCATCGCGCTGCCGTTGATTGCCGGTCTTTGGTTTGGTCAGCGTGAAGCCTTGGTGGTCGCCGGCGGGGCCATGTCCGTGGGTTTCGGATCCTGGCAGCGCATCTCCCGCTCTCGCATCGCGCCGT
>DATHOI010000400.1:0-8284 GCA_035485095.1 Polyangiaceae bacterium
GGATCGGAAGAGCCGAAGTAAGACAGCTCGCATTGATCCGAGACATGCGAATCGCGATCGATGCGTCGATTCGAAAAAGAGTCGAAGTCGACGCGATCCGCAGGCGTTCCGGTCGTGCCGATGAACGCGGTTTTTTGCACCATGAGCGAAGCCAGGAGCGGCGCATGCAACGAGATGTAGGCGCTCTGCAGATCACGGGTGATACGGGTCAGCGCCTGGCGTCCCTCGCGGTAGCGATCTTGCAAGCGCTCCAGCCCCTCCCGGCTGCGTTTCATGCTCGAGAACGCGCTGTAAATGAGCATGGAAATCGAGGCCAAGATGACGATCGCCACGAGCAGCTCGACCAGCGTGAAGCCGCGCTGCTGGCGAACGCGGTACCACCTGTTGCTCATCGGCCGAGCACTCCAGGCACCGCGGGCATCCCCATCCCGGTGGCGCCGAACGGGTTCGTTGCGCCACCGGGCGCCGCAGCACCGGGCAGCGCCGCGCCGCCGGGGGGAATACCGCCGTCCATGCCTGGCAGAAGCTGGCCTTGCTGCGGGTTGGTCACGTACTGAGTGACGAGCAGCTCGCGCTCGAATTTGCCCTCTTTGTATTGAACGGTGATGCTGACTTTGCGAATGCTCGCTTCGAGCATCGGCTTCAACGTCGGGTAGACCATGCTCATCATCATCGGCGCGAGGCTCATCGGATTCGGCGCCGAGCTGAGCGTCTGCGCGAGATCAGCGGGCTTGGCCTTGTCGCCCAATTGTTGTCCCCCCGGCTGGTTCAAGCCGGTGAGCAAGCCAATCGCGCCCAGATCGAGCGCACCGCCGTCCCCCGCCTGGTTGTTCGCGCCTCCGTCCAGGCCATTGAGCGGTAGCTCGGGCAGCGTCACACGCTCGATCTTCCACACGCAGTGGTACCCCTCGTCGCGCTCGTGCTCGTCCTCACCTTCACAGCACGTGCCTTCATCGTGCTCGTCCGTGAGCTGGTAACCCAGCGTCAGCAGTTTCACCTCGATTTCGCCCATTTTGCAGCGTGCGAGGTTGGTCGCGACGGTCAGGTGCTGACCACGCGCTGCGTTCGTAAAGAGCCCGACTTGGGAACCGAGAATCACCGTCAAGCCGAGACCGAGGATGGCAATGGCCACGAGCACCTCGAGCAACGTGAACCCGCGCTGGCCAGGTCGACGAGGCGAACCGGTCATTGCTCGACGTGCTCGCTGGTCTCGGCCTCGTTGCCGTCGGTGCGCGCGGGCGGAAGCTCGATGTGCCCGCGTTCGATTCTGGCGCGCCCCGTGAGCCCGCTGACCATGACGGTCAGTCCGGCGTCGTCCCCACGCCGCTTGAGCTGCACCGATGCGCGTTCGGTCGTACCGCCGGGAAAAAAGTACAGGTACGCGCGGCCACTCGTGCGCGGTTCATCGTCGTGGTCGGTCTGCACACTGACGAACTCGACTCCGTTGCCGAGCGAGCGCGCGAGGCCCGATTCGTTGCTACTCGACACGAAGCTCGGCACGGCCTTGAAGGTCGGGCGAGGCGAGTGCGGGCCCTCGAGGATGCGTTCAGACTCGGCGTGCGCCTTCTTTTCGAGCTCCGTCGCGGGTGCGGCTCCCGAGCTCGAATCCTTGGTGTGCTCGCGTAAGACGACGCTCGAGTTGGCCTCCTCGAGCGTCACTTTTCCGCTGTCCAGGTCGAAAGCCAAACGCATCGGCTTGCCAGTCGAGCTCGCGCGCGTCAGCCCCAGGCGCACGCCGCTCACGATCAACGTGGCTGCGGACTTGAGCCGGCTGCCTTCGAGCATGCCCGGCCCCATCATCACCGTTCCAGCCAGCACCGCGATCAACGCGATCACGATCAACAACTCCACGAGCGTCAGCCCGCGCTCAAGACGGCGCGTCTTACCCCTTCGGGTAACCAAGGCTCGCAGGAGTACGGTCGACATGGCTGTACAACGCTCAGCTCACGGCGTCTCGGCCGCCGTCGTGGTTTTCGGCACCGTGATGTCGTCTTTGGTGCCCTTTTTCTTGTCCGGGCCGTTCGAGGACACGATGACTTCGTCGTCCGTGCAGGTCAGCGTGAAGTCCTGATTCCAGGAATCCTTAGTGCTTTGCCCGGGATCGAGCTGCTTTTCCTGGACCAGCTGGCTCATCGTCGGGCAACTCGTTTCGTTGTTCGCCGCCTGCCATTGTTGCACTGCCGTACGCACGATGCGCGCGCCGGTCTCCGCATTCTTGATCTGCGCTTCCTTGTATTTGGGAAGCGCGAATACGGCGACGCCGCCGGCGACCATCGCAATGATCGCGACCACGATCAGCACCTCGACGAGCGTCACGCCGCGGCGCGCTCGCCGGGCTCGCCAAAGCAACCGAAGCTGCCTCAGCGCATCCGGAGCATGCGTTGAATTCCGTATTGTGAGTGATTTGGTATTCATGGCTTCCTCGTCATTCTACCCGGTCGAGTCCTCCCGGTTCGCCGTCTGGACCGTCGCTCGAGAGCTGATAGGCATCTCCCTCGCGGTGGGCCGGGCAAGTGAACCGAAGAGTGTGCCCCCAAGCATCGGTGGGCGTTTCCTTGAAATTTCCATAAGCGGAGAGTTTGTCGAGGCTGCTCGGACAGCCTCCGTCGTTGTCGGCGCGATAAGCGTCGATCGCGCGGCGCACGCCAATCAGCGTCGCCCGAGTTTGCCGCACACCGGCACTGTGGCGTTCACGCACCCCCAAAATGCCGATGAACCCCAGCACACCAAACACGAACAGCACGGGACCAATGCGCCCGAGCATGAGCAGGCTGCGCAGCCCGCCGCGCCGCTCCCAGGGGAACCAGATACGCCGCTCACTCGCGAAACGCTTGGAGCCGGCCATCATTGCACCAGCTCGTTCATTTGAATGAGCGGCATCAAGATGGCCATAGCGATGAAGCCGACCACGCCACCCAAGAGCACGATCATCAGCGGTTCGAGCAAACTGGTCAACGCGACCACGCGCGTCTCCACGTCGGCCTCGTAAGCGCGACTCACGTTCTCGAGCATGGCCTCGAGCTGCCCGGTCTTCTCGCCGACCGCGATCATGTGCGTGACCATGGGCGGAAATACGCGAGCGCGCTTGAGCGGCTCGGCGATGCTTTCACCGCCGCGAATCGAGCCGATCGCCTCGCTGATGACGCTCTCCAGCCGCGCGTTCTCCAGCACGTGCCGGCCAATTTCCATGGCTTGCAAGAGTTGCACGCCGCTCGAAAGCAAAGTCGACAACGTGCGCGCGAAACGCGCCACGGACACCAGCAACTGCAAACGCCCGAAGATCGGCACGACTAGCCGAAATGCGTCCCACTTCAGCTTGCCTTCGGGGGTCGCGCGCCAACGGCGAAACAACGTGATCGATGCGACGGTAACGCCGATGATCAACCACCAATAGCCAGAGACGACGTTGGAGACGGTGATCAAAAGACGCGTGTACCAAGGCAGCGCGTGGCCGAGGTTGTCGAAGATGCTCGTGACCTTGGGCACCACGGCCACCATCAGCACGCCGACCATGATGAAACCGATGAACATCATCAGCACGGGATAGGCCAGCGCCGCCGTCACTTTGCCCTTCAGGCGCGCCTGGCCCTCCATGAAGTCCGCGAGCCGTTCGAGCACGGCTTCCAACGTTCCGGAGGCTTCACCCGCGGCCACCATGTTGATGTACAGGGTTGGGAAAATCCGAGGGTGCGCCTCCAAGCTCTTGGCAAAGGCGGTACCTTCGTTGAGCGTTTCACGCACGCTGGTCAGAGTGCGCTTGAGCTCTTCCTTTTCGACCTGCTCGGTGAGCGCGGCCACCGATTCCACTAGCGGCACGCCGGCGCGCACCAGCGTCGCGAGCTGCCGTGTCATGACCGCGACGTCCGCGGTCGACGGCCGCTGCATGAAAGCAAACAGGTTGAGCTTTCGCCCGCCCTTGCTGCCGCGTTCCGCTTCTTCGTTGGCCTCGGTGAGCAGCACGCCGTCTTTGCGCAACACCGCACGCAACGACTTTGCGTTGTCCGCGTCGCGGTAGCCCTTGACCGGCTTGCCGGACGTAATCTGAATTCCGCGGTATTCGAAGACTGCCATTGGCGTAGGCCCTATGAGTCGACGATCACGTCTTCTTGCGTCGCAGCCACGACCTCTTCGACGGTGGTCAGGCCGAGTAGAACTTTGCGGGCGCCGTCGTCTCGCAAGGAATCCATACCCTGACTTTGGGCAGCGCGCTTGATGGTCTGGGCGTCTGCGCTGGCCAGCACGAGCGCGCCGACCGCGTCGTCGGCAACGAGCAACTCATAAATCCCCATGCGCCCCGTGAAACCCTTGTTTTCACAGTGATTGCAGCCTACGGCGCGATACAGCGTGGGCATGCCTGGGCCACGCCAACCGACGGGCTCGTAAGTGACGCCTTGCGCCGTGTAGCGCGGCGACAAGACGCGCTCGTCGCGGCGGCGTGTGCGCTCGGGGTCGATGCCAAGCTGCGAGAGCTCGAAGGGCGTGGCTTCGTAGCCTTCCTTACAATGAGGGCAGAGCACGCGCACGAGCCGTTGCGCCAAAATTCCGATCACGGTCGAGCGCACCAAAAATGCCTCGATGTCCATCTCCACGAGGCGCGTCACGGCGCTGGCCGCGTCGTTCGTGTGCAGCGTGCTGAGCACCAAGTGACCGGTCATTGAAGCGTGGATCGCGATTTCCGCGGTCTCGCGGTCGCGGATCTCGCCGACCATGATCACGTCCGGATCTTGGCGCAAGAAGGCGCGCAGCGCGCTGGCGAAGGTGAGCCCGATCTTGGCTTGCACTGCCACCTGATGCACGCCGCCGATCTCGTACTCGACCGGATCTTCTGCGGTGAGGATGTTGATCTTGGGGCGATTGATCTTGTTCAGGCACGCGTACAAGGTCGTCGTTTTGCCGCTACCGGTCGGACCGGTCACGAGCAAGATGCCGTTCGGGCGATGGATCAGATACTCCATCAGCCAGCGATCGCGCTCTGCGAAGCCGACCTCGGCGATATCCAGCAATTTGCTGGTTTTGTGCAAGAGACGCATCACGATCCGCTCGTGCTCGCGACTGGTCGGGATGGTCGACACACGCACGTCGATGCTGCGCCCGGCGATGCGCAGCGAGATGCGGCCGTCCTGCGGCAAGCGCTTCTCGGCGATGTTCAGACCGGCCATGATCTTCACGCGCGCGATCACCGAGCTCATGAATTGCAGGCTGGCGCGGCGCGCGACGTACAACTGCCCGTCCACCCGGTAGCGCACGACGACCTCGCGCTCCTCCGGCTCGATGTGAATGTCGCTCGCTCGCTCCTTGACGGCCTGCGAAAAGAGGCCGTTCACCCAGCGAATGATGGGCGCATCGTCATCCGAGTCGAGGATGTCGATTTCTTCGTCGTCCGCGACCTCGTCGGTCTCGAGCTCGCTGATCGTCTGCTGGCGCTCGTAGACTTGGTTGATGGCGTCGATCACCGTGTCTGCCGGCGCGACCGAAATTTGCACCGGCTTTTGGAAAGTCGCGCGAATGTCGTCCAAGCCGTCGGTGTCGAGCGGGTCGGCGCACACGATTTCGACGCGGTCGTCGTAGTTGCCGAGCACGAGCAACTTGTGCGTCTTGGCGTAGCCAATGGGCAACGTCTTGGTCATGTCCGGGGGGATGCTGCCCACGTCGATGGTGTCCAAAAACGGGAGCCGGCACTCTGCCGCAAGAGCGCGCGCCAAGTCGCTCGGGCTCGCTACCTTCGATGTGAGCAGCAGCTCGAAGAGCGGCGTCGGCTTCTCACGCTGTTGCGCATAGAAGGGCTCGAGCGCGCCTTCGGCGATGACACCGTGACGCACCAGAATACTGCCGAGCGCGCGTTGTTCCAGCATGCCTCACTCCACACGATCCACGTTCACGCTGCGCGCGATGGGATTGATCCGAAAGGGTGGCTCGTTGTCGCCCTGGGGCCGAGCCGCCGGCGCTGCCGGAGCTGGCGGAGGAGGAGGAGGCGGCGCGACAGCGCCGCCAGCGGGTCGGCCACGGCGCGCAGGCTCCGGATTGCCACTGGGCGTCGACGCGCCGGAGCTGCCTCGTTGTACGTCACCCGGCAGCTCGATCGGATCGCTCGGCTCACGTGGCGGAGCCTCGCGCGGCTTGCTCTCGGCTTCGAGCCGCTCTTGTTCGGCGATCTCCGCGAAGGCTTTGCGAATGTCTTCAACTAGCCCGTTGGTGCGAGACCAATCGTGCGGCGGCTTCCAGTCCTCACCGGAGAACACCAAATAGCGATCCAGAAACTCCTGCCGCTCTTGGATTTTGCGCTCGAAGATCTTACGCAGATCCTCTTGGTCACGAATCACGTGTGGCGTGAGCACGAGTAGCAGGTTCTTCTTGCTCTTCTCTACGTCGGACGAACGGAACAGCGCGCCAAGCAAGGGCAAATCGCCCAAAACAGGCACTTTGGTGCGGGTCGTCGTGTACGAGTCACTCATCAGGCCGCCAATGACCACCGTTTGCTGATCCTGCACGACCACGGTCGTGTTGGCCGTGCGCTTGGTGATACTGACCGCGCCGAGGGTGCCCGACGTGGCGCCCGGCGCACTGCTCTCCTGATCGATCTCGAGCCTCACCTGGTTGGACTCGTTGATGTGCGGTGTGACTTTGATCTTGTTACCGACGTCTTGACGGGGAGCGGCAAAACCGCCGAGGCCGCCGAGGCCACCGAGCAAGCTTGCCGCGCCACCCGCTGCAGCGCCGCCGGCCAACCCGCTGAGCGCAGAGACGCCACCACCGACGTTGGTCTGCAGTGGAATGTTCTCACCGATGCTGATCTCGGCAGCGACGTTATCCGTCGCGATGATGTGCGGAGTCGCCAAGATGTTGGAACGACCGCTCGAAGCCACGGCGTTCAGCACGACGCCGAACTCCGGCACGCTCAAGCCCGTGCCGAGAATGTTCGTCGTATTGGGCAGCGCAGGGCCACGAATACCCGCGGCGAAGCCCTGCAAAAGGCTCGGATCAGCGGGGAATCCAATCGATTTACCGGCGTTGAAGCCACCGAGTAAGAGCGTGTCTTGTTGCGCGCCGAGCACGTCGCCGCCGTGGAATGAGACGCCGAGCTGGGTCGAGTCGGAGATCGACAAGTCCATGATCACGGCCTCGATGAACACCTGTCGCCGCGCGTGATCGAGCTTGTCGACGACCAACCGCATCGTTGCGTAGTCGCGATTCGAGGAAGTGATGATCAGCGAATTGGTGCTCTTGTCGGCGGTCACGCGCAGCTCACCCTCGAAGGTGCCCGCTGCAGCGCCGCCTGGCGGACCTCCGCCCGGAGGTGGCGCGGCGCCGCCTCGGCTGCCGCCCGTAGCGCCCGCGCCGCCCAACATTTGGTTGAGGGTCTGCGACATCTCCTCTGCAATCGCGTGCTGCAGCGGCAAGACGTGAATCTTCCCGGTTTCGGTCGACTGCGAATCCAGCCGCTTGAGCACCTCGAGCAGGCGCAGGTACGAGTCCTCGGTCCCGACGACAATCAGCGAGTTCGTCTGCTCGTCGGCGATCACTTTATTCAAGCCGTTGGCTCTTCCGGCACCACCCGGCGAGCCCGGCGCACCGCCCGCAGGCGGCGCGCCGCCGCCACCGCCACCACCGGTGCCCAGGTCGAATAGCTCGTTCACGCGTTTGGCGAGCTCTTGCGCGGTTCCGTTGTGAACGGGCTCGATCCACATGTGCTGCCCGGACCCGCCCACGTCAATTTCCTCGACGATGCGAATCAGGCGCCGAACTTGCGACGCGGTATCCGTGATGATGAGGAGCTTCCCCGGCCCGTAGACGGAGATATCGCCGTCCTTGCTCTTGAACTTGCCGAGCAAGGCCATGGCTTCATCACTGCTCACGTGCTCGAGGCGATACAACCGAGTCACGAAGCGATCCGAGTCCGGCACCGGTTCGCCGCGCGCGAGCACCGGCGTTGGCTGAGTGACGACACCGCCGCTGTCGATGATCTTCAAGAAGCGGCCATGCGGAACGACCGTCATGCCGTTTGCGTCGAGAATCGAAAGGAACGCCTGGTACGCCTCTTCGAGCGTGACAGGTTCGGGCGACACGACGGTGGCCTTGATAGACCGCACTTTTGCGCCGTAGATGAAGCGCTTCCCGGTCAGACCGCTGATATGGTTCACGAGCTCCGCGAGATCCGCGTCTTGCAGGTTGAACTTGACCAGATGACCACCGGGCAGCGGCTTGTACGGCACGTCTACCGCAGAAGCGATCTTGTCCGTCGACGTGGGCAATGCGCCGACCGCGCCCGGCGGATCGCGATCCGCCA
>DATHOI010000401.1:0-4344 GCA_035485095.1 Polyangiaceae bacterium
GCGATCTGCAGTACGACGATCCAGTAGCGCGCGTCGGAGAGCCAATAGCGGCTCTCGTACGCATCCATGGCCGTCGGATCTTGATCCAGGTAGGCGGCCCAGCCGGTCTCGGCCAAGCGATACTCCGCGATCGCCTTTTCAATCAAACTGCGCTGTTCGCCTGCGTCGTTCAGCTCCAGCGCTTTCTCGTAGTAGCCTCGCGCAAAATTAGTGTGATCGGCGGCAGCCCGCTTGAGTCCACCTTTGACCAGCTGCTCGGCAGTTTGCAGCGCTTCGGGATCGTCCTTGTTCGCGTCGACCCACGGAGTGGTGCCCACGTACGCCGCGAGCTTCGTGCGCGCCTCGAGCGCCTTGGACGCGTAGTCCGCGCTCGCTGCCGAGCCCTCCCGCGCTTGCTTCGAGAGCTGGTCGTACAGATCAGCGACTTTGTTTTGCATCACCGGCGCGTCGCGGTTCATCGGGAACTTCTGAAGCGTCAGCTCCAGCATCGCGACGGCGTTGCGGTTCTGCGTGATCTCGATGAATTCTTGAGCCAGCGCCTTGTAGATCTCGACCGTCCATTTTTGATCCTGAGGGATCAAGGCCGGGTCTTGCACGCGCTGGATGGCGATCGCCATCTTCTGCTCGGCCTTGACGGGATCGGTCTCGGTGTCGAGCACGTCGTTGCGCGGGATGTACGGCACTTCGGGGGGCGGGCCGTCGAAATCCACGTACGTGAGCGAACCCGCGATGTACGTGTATGCCTCCGACCTGAAGTCCGCGCCCGGATCACCGGTCTTCGCTTCTTGCTCGTCCGCGTAGTGGAGCAGCTTCACGAACCAGTCGACGGCCGTCTTGTAGCGTTGCTGCTTGTAATAAGTCCAAGCCTGCTTGTACATCGCGACGCCGTAAATCGGCGGCTTCTTGTACTCCATGGAGCGGTCGTATGCGCTGACCGCACGATTCAAGTTGTACGGACCACCATGGGGATCGATTTGGTCGAAGTGGAAGTTGCCGAGCTGCCACCAGATTTCCGCTAGGTAGCGCGGGTCGTCTCCGGGCTCGACTTTCTGTGGCAGCGGCTGACAGCCGTCGTATGGATCGACGAACGTGCGCTCTTCTTGGTCAGCGGTAGCCGTCGCCTTGAGCGCGGTCTTTGCCGGTGCGGCGCCCTTCTTCGGGCTGGGCCGCGGCACGGCGCGAACCCCCTTGCCCTTGCCGACCTGATCGATCGGGATTGGGTTTCGGTTGTACCAATCCTGCCAAAACTTGTCGTCGTGGTCCTGGGGCAGCGGATCGAGCGCGATTTTTCCGGCGTCTTTCGGATCGTCTTTGACCGTGTAGCGGTTGTTGCACACGAGCGAACGCCACGCCTGTTGACCTTCGTCGATGCGACCCGCGTCCGTGTACGAATGACCGAGGTAGTAGTGAACTGCAGCGATTTCCTCGTATTGCGGGAACTCCTTGATCAACCGACGATACATGGAGATCGCGGGCTCTAGGCCCGTCGTCAGATCGGCGTCGGTGTTGGCCCGCGCGCGTTCCTCGTACAGGGCACCGAGGCGGAACATCGCGTCCGGTGTCGCCTTCGGGTCGGCGTTCGCACCGCTGTAGCGCTCGACGAAGCTCTCGAGGCGGGCGATCGCATCCTGCCGAGCATCGTCCAAGCCATGCTTTTCTTCGGTGATTTCGCGATCGAGCGCCGTGAGCACGCGTTGCCGGCGTTGCTCGTAGTGGTGGCGGACGATCATCGTCAGATTGCGCCGAAAATCCTTGGAGCCGCTCTCGTAGTCTTGCGCCTCTTGCTGCAGGATGCCGAACGCCTTGAGCTGCGCCGCGGTAGGTGGAGGCGGAGGAGGCGCGCCTTTCCGCAACTTCGATCCGCCGGAGGTCGGACTCGCGCTCGTCGACGTGGACACCGACGAAGACGGACCGACGGTCGGCGCGGCTGTGGCTGTCACCGTCGCCGCTGACGGAGCCGCAGCGGAAGCCGATGCGGCCGGCGTCGCAGAACCGGCGGCGCTCGGCGCGGAACGGGCCACCTCAGGCGCCGCCAACGCAGCCGCAACGACCGCGGCAGCGGTGAGTAGGCCGGTGCTCAGACTGCGTTTCATTGTTGTTCCTCTTCCGCGTCGTCGAGCACTTCACGAAGCTCGTCGTTCAAAGTCTGCTCTTCTCGAGCGCGTTCACGCTGCAAATTCCGCACGCGGAGCGCTTGCTCCTCGCGCACTTCCCAGGCCTCTTGCACGATGCCGGTGTCGGCCCGAAGGACGATGCTCTTCAGACGATCGCGCACCAAGCCGAAGTTCTTCATCGCGATTTCGCCCACCAACAGGCGCGCCTGTTGGTCGAGGCCATCGAGATTTTGGGCGTAGCCCTCGACCAGCGCGATCTCTTGCGAGATCTTGTCGCGCAGGCCGTTGGCCTGTTCGATGGCTTGATTCTCGAACTTGATGCGCTGCCCATCGAGCGCCGTCTCGTCGTTGTCAGCGCGAGCCAGCAGCGGCTGAATCGACTTCGCGTAGGCTGCCGCATCCGAGGAGTCCTGCCCAGATGCGGCAAGGGCGACCTCACGCGCGAAGAGCTCGCGGAAGCGTTGCCTCAGATCTTGATCGTCGAGGTAGCGCTGATCGCCGAAGCCGATCTGCGCCTTACCAATCTCGATGGCGTTCCGGAACTCTTCAATCTTCTTGTGATAGGTGCCTAGATCCCGCTCGTTTGCATCGATTTCGAGCTGAAACCGCGCGCGGCTCTGGGCGTCGGAGGTCACACCGTGTTGGTCGGCCTCACTCATGACACGCTTCAAACCGTTCACGATCGCGTTCAACTTGTCCGCCTCGACCGTCAGCTCCTGGATCGATTGCGACGCCTTCGACCACTGCGTGTCGCCAGACTCGTCGCGACGAATGAACTCGCCCTCGGTGACCGGCATCCAGTTGAGGCGCTTCATCAACGCGCGCCGCTCGCTGCGTACCTTGCCAATCTCCCCGCCCGGGTCGCTGTTGGCGACGTCGTCCAAGCCCTCCGCCAGAGTACCGCGCGCCCGCGCGAGCTTGTTCGACAAGCTCAACACTTGCTGCAGCTGCAATTGGATCTCTGGGAACGCCTTCACGCGGGATGAGACCGAGAGCACCGCGTCCAACTTGGTGGCAAGCTTACGCGAGCTCTTGATCAGAGCACGAGACCGAGTCACGTCGTCAATCACGCCGAAAACGTGCTGATCTTCGGCTTGATCGCGCGCCCAATCCAGCACCACCTTGGGTAGCTTGTCATCCGACGCCGCACCGAAGTCGTCCGCCGTCAGCTTGTCGTAATAGACGGCCGGATCCGTGGTCGACTTCAGAAAGTCCTCGAGCTGCTGACGGATCGGGTCGAAGTGACCGGACACGTCCTTGTACAACCCGAGCGCATTCTGGAACTCACCGGCGCGCAGCATGAGATCCGCGCGCAGCAGCGAACCGTCAGCCAACTCGAGATTGTTCGGATCGGTGATGGTCAGCACCTCGAGCGCACGTTGCGCACGTTCGAAGTCGCCGAGGCGCACGTACACCCAAGCCAGCTCGTAGAGCATGGTCGAGAATTCGGGTGAGCCGCGATCGACGTGGCTATAGGCTTCGGCCGCTTCGACATAGTTGTCCGTCTCGTGAAACAAGCGACCGATGGCCATCCACGCCAGGTCGACGACGTGGCGAGTCGCCCCGGTCGTCGCGGGCATGCGAGTTACTTTTCGAAATTGCTCGATCGATTGGGTGAAGCGGAGATCGGGCGGTGGCGCCGCGGGAGCAGCGGGCGGCACCGCCCCCACGGCCGGCGCAGGGGCTACCGGAGCTGTCGGCGACGCGGCGAGCGCCTCCTTCATCAAAATAACGCCGAGCAAATACTGCGCTTGGAGCGTGTACTCGGAGCCGGCGGGGACCACATTTATGGCGGATTTGGCCGCAGAGAAATCCTTCTTCGCGTACAGCGCTTTGGCGCGCGCGTAGGCGAGGGACCCGGACCTGTCGCCTTGCGGCAACGAATCGAGGCGCGCAAACACGTAATCGAGGCTATCGAGGTCGTCGGTGCGAAGGGCGATGTCGACGAGTCGGCTGAGCGCGCGACCGAGGTAGTCCGCGTAAGCCTGGCTCGACCCGTGATCGAGCACTTCACGGTAGTGCCGACGCGACGACAGGTACTGGTGAGACTGAAAATAGGCTTCGCCGATCAAAAAAGAGGCATCGGCGTAGTCCGCCGCCGTCGCTTTACCCTGTCGATTCAGCTCGAGCACCTTGCTCAGGCTGTCGATCGCGGCATCGTAGTTCTTGGCGTGCAAAAGCATGTCCGCGTTCGCGATGCGCACGGCCGGCGTGGGCGGCGGCTCTCGAA
>DATHOI010000402.1:0-3071 GCA_035485095.1 Polyangiaceae bacterium
CGTGCATCAGCTCGGCAAGCTTCGGATCTGCGACGACCTCGAGCCCGAATGCGCGAGCGACCGCGTCGATGGTGACATCGTCGTGCGTCGGACCCACGCCGCCGCTCGTGAACACGACATCGAAACGCGCGCTCAGCTCGCGCACTTCCGCAGCTATCAGCTCGATTTCGTCAGGGAGCATGACCACACGCTGCAAACGAATACCGAGAGCGCGCAGCAATTTTGCGAGCTCGGACACGTTCGCGTCGGCGACCTTTCCGCTCAGTATCTCGTTGCCGATCACGAGTGCGGCGGCCGTGCGAACGACGCTTTGAGTCATGCGGCTTCGACCATGGTCGTCACGGAGTGATGTCGAGCTCGCGCACGATTGGCTGACCGTTCGCGTCCACCGCCAGCAGCTCCTCGACGCGCTTTTCGGCTGAATTGAGGCGCGCCTGCGAGGCGCGCGACAGGCGCACACCCTCCTCGAACAAGCGCAGTGATTCTTCTAAATCGAGCTCGCCGCCCTCCAGCCGCTCGACGATCTGATGTAGCCGCTCGAGCGTGGCTTCGAAGCTTTTGAGCGCGTCGGTCGTGCCGGGCTCGAGCTCTGTTTCTGGCTTCGCGGCTTTGGTGCGGGTCATGGTGGCTTCCGCTGCGCAGCGTCCTCGGTTCCGGTCGGGGCTGCAAGCCTGAGTGTGAGCGGACCTACGGGCAACGCGGGCAGCAATAAAATCCCATCCGGATCCGCGAACGCCGGCAGCGCGAGCCCGCTCGCGGTAATCACTAGCGCTGCGGCGGTGGAGTGGCTCGCCGCGCCTGCCGGGCTCGACCCGCTTTCGCCGCCCAACGTGCTGAAGTCGAGCCAGGCGCTTTGGGGGCCGCTCGAACGGCTGCTCGGCTCGGCCCCGCTGAGCGCGAGCGCCGCGGCGTCCCGCACTGCGCGCGATGCGTCGAGCGTGCGCGCCAACTGGAGCACGCGTTGGCGCGCCATTTCGCGGCGCGCTCCGAGCGCTTGCACGAGCGCGAGGCGCACGTTGTCGTCGGTCTCGAAGCGATAGGCGCGCTCCAGCACACCGAGCGCGCTGCTCTCTTCACTCGAGCCGAGCCCGAGCGCGGTGTGGCTGCGCAGGAGCGCGTCCTCGCTGGCGAGCAGCGCCAGCACCTTGGGGCGGAGCGTCGGTGAATCACGAGCGGCCAGAGCGCGTGCTGCGAGCGGCGCAGCGAGACCGCGTGCGTCGAGCAAGGTGAGCAGCACGTCGGTTGGCACGAGCTCCGCGGCTGCGGGCGAGGCCAGACAGGCCGCGAGCGCCGTGCGTTGCTCCGCGTCGGTTTCGCTGACGAGTCGCGCTGCGAGCGGCGCGGCCGCCTCGGACACGAGCGCCGCGCGCGCCAAGGCGCGCATTTCAAAACGGCTGGCGCGCTCGGCGAGGCGCGCGATTCGGTCGGGAGCCAAGACGGCGCTGGCCTGAAAAAATACCGATGAATCCGCCGGATCTCGCGTGGCGGCGAGCGCTTTCAGTGCGTCCTGCAGCCCCGCCGGAGTGCGCCCTAGCGCGACCTGTCGCGCGATGCTCGCGCGCACTGCGGCGCGCCGCGTGCTCGGCGCGCCGAGCGCTCGGCTCAGCGCGGCTTCGGCGTCGTTGCCTGGGGCGAGCGCGAGCGCAAGCGCCGCAGCCGATGACGTCTCGCGCGCGCTGAGCGCCCCCCCCAAAAAAGAAAACGCCTCGCGCGTACCCGCGAGTCCGAGCGCTGCCAAAAGGGCGCTGCGCTCGTCGCCTTCGGCGCTGCGAGAGAGTTGCTCGAGCGTGGGCACCACGTCGGGCAGACTTGCGGCATTGGCCAGCTCGATCGCGGCGCTACGCGTCGATTCGTCCAGCAGCAGGCGGCGCACTGCGCTTCCGGCATCGCTGGTCCGAAACTCGATCAAGATGCGAGCGGAAGCCAAGCGCAGCTCGGCAGCAGGCTCGTGGCTCAGCCAATGACGTGCGAGCTCGACGGTCTCGCCGACTCCGAGCTTGGCCAGAGCGACGGCTGCCTCGGCGCGCACGTCGGGCGCAGCGCTGCGCACGATATCGCGCAGCGTCGGCACGGCGCGCGGATCGCCGAGCTCGCTCAGCAAGCTGACTAACGCTTTCGTGGCCGAGTTGCGGCTTTGTACGATGAGCTGCAAATTGCGCGGTGGAAATGCCAGCAGCGCGTCGCGCGCGGTGTCCGCCACGTGCCCGGGTTGACGCACCGCTTTGCCCAAAGCAGAGAGCGCGCCATCGTCGCCGGATGCCGCGAGCGCGAGCGCCGCGGCATGCTCGATCAAGCCGTCGATGGCCTCCGGGCGCTCGGGGTTGCTGCCCACGCCGACCATCACACGCACGAGCAGCTCGCGCACCGCGGGAAGCCGAGCGTGCGGGGCGAGCGCGCGCACCGCGACCAAGCGGTCACGCGCCGAGCGCGCGGCGCCGCCGGGCTCGAAGACTTGGAGCAATGCATCCAACGCTTGCGGGGTGCCCACGCTGCTCAATCGTTCGAAGCCGCGCTGGCGGTCTTCCGGATCCTGGCTCTTGAGCAACGCCTCGGCGACGTCGACCCCCAAACGGTGTCGGAGGCTCGGCGCGACGAGCGACGGCGCCTGCAGATTCGGGGCCGTGTGACCCATCTGTGCGTGCGAAACTCTCGGTACGGAGAGCGCAAACGCGAGCCAGAGCGAGAGCTTCAGCAGCTTGCGTCGCCCACGTCGCGAGCACAGCGCTCGGTCGCTGCGAGCAAAGCGCGTCATTCCAACAGCCCGAAGCCGATGCGGCGAGCCCCAGCCCCCGGCGTCGTGGCGACGGCTTGAAAGCTCACGGTCTCGGCCACTTCATCACGGTGCGTGAAGCGTCGCAGCGCGGACACGATCGCGAATGATTCGCTCAGCGCGCGCTGTTCGGCTTCGGGCGTGCTCGCGGTCGGCTTGGCCCCGACGAGCACGATCAGATTCGGATGTTGATTCAGGACCTCGCCGAGCGCGCGCACGGTGGCTTCCGATTTGGCGTTCAGCTCGACGGAGTCCCCACTCTCATCGAAGCTGATGGGGCCGCGAATCACTAGGCTTGCAT
>DATHOI010000403.1:0-14473 GCA_035485095.1 Polyangiaceae bacterium
GGTCGTGTTCTCGGTGTTCAAGCCGAAGGAGAACACGCCCGTGGGCACCGAGCCACGCACCCAAAACGTGATGCCCGAGTACGCGGAAGCGTCCACGCAACCCATCCAAAAACCCAAGCCCTGGCCCCAGCTCGTGGCCGGCGTCGTGCTCTCGCTGAGCCCGTAGTTGCCGGTGTGTCCGGCCAAGATGGCGAGCGACACGACGTCGGTTCCACCCGCGTAGCCGTACGCGCCGGCATACACGCCCGCGGTGCCGTTCGTCGGCCCACCGAAGGCAAAGCCGTATTTGTCGATCGTGGACATGCCGTCGTAATTCTCGAAGTTGGCGATCTGGGTGCTGGCCGCAGTGACCTTCGTCGCGCACAGCTTGGTCGCAGCCGCACCCGACGCACCCGCGCCGCCGATCATCGACCCGACGCTGGCGCCACCGCTGCCGGGAGTCCCCGCACCGCCCGTGACTGCGCCGCTCGTGCCGGCGATGTTGGTGCTGCCGCCCGCACCCAATGGAGCCGAGCCGCCGCTCGCCACGGCACTACCAGCCACGCCCTGCGCGCCGGCGGCTCCTTGCGCCTGAGTACCTCCCGCTTCCTGGATCGGGGGCGCCGAGCTCTGTTGGCTGCAAGCGCCACTTGCTAGCGCCGTTGCGGCGGCGACGAGGGCAACCCAACACACCGGTTTCTTGAATAAGTCATGCATGATCAAATCCCCTGCCGTCATTGAATGCGGCAATAAAAGCCGTTCGTTTGTAGCTGTCCGTTGCCCGTAAACACTTCGGTGCCGGTCTGAATCGAGGACAGGTACTTGTCCTTGGTCATCCAACCGCGAGTCACCAAATCAGCCATGAAGTCCATCATGTTGAGCACGGACGTTTGAGCGTTGGTCGTGCGCACGTAGGAGTACACGTTCCAAGAATTGTTCGTGCCCTTGTGCAGCTCCCACGACGTGCCGTCGATCGTGACCGTGGCTGCAGTCGCTCCGATCGGACCTGCCCCGTTCGCGCGATACAGCCAGACCATGATTTCATCCGTCGGGTTGTCGGTCGCGCCCGGATTCGAGATCGCGTGCGCGAACATGTCGTACGACACGTCGATGGTGATGGTGCCGGTCTGGGTAACCGTGAAATCCCAACCGCAATTGATCGCCTTCGTCGACGAAAGCTGGAGCGGCAGACCCGTGTTTTGCACCTTCCAACCCCATTGCCAACCAAACACCAGGCTCGCGTAGGTCTTCACCGCGTTCGGCGTACCCGTCCAATCGAAGGAGGTGCCCCAACCGACCAGATCCCCAGTCTGGCAATTGCTCCAAACGCATTGCGTCCCCGAACCACTCGCGGCGCCCCACTCGTTATTGTTGACCCAATACTTGCCGAGCGAGATCGACGCATCCTGCGTGCAAGAGTTGTTCGCTTTCGTGCCCGCGCAGCTCAAGCTGGTCGGATCGATACAGGCGCTGTACAGGCAGCTCGTAGTCCCGGAGCAGGTCGTGCCACACGCGCCACAGTTCTTCTCGTCGCTCGTCAGATCGACGCATTTCCCGGCGCAAGCCGTCTGGCCCGTCGGGCAAGAGCACACCCCGTTCGCGCACGCGCCGCCAGCGGGACACGCGGTTCCGCACGCACCGCAGTTCGCCGCGTTCGAGAGCACATCCACACACGCTTGATTGGCGCCGCACGCGCCTTGCCCCGTTGCGCAACGGCAAGCGCTCATCCAACAGCTCTGATCACTGGGGCAGGCGTTGCCGCACGTCCCGCAATTGGCTTGGCTGCCCGTTAAATCCACGCACGCGCTACCGCACTTCGTCAAACCGGGCGCGCACGCACTGCCGCACTTGCCGAGCGAGCATACTTGCGCCGAGGTGCAAGCAGCGCCGCACGCGCCACAGTTGGCCGCGTCCGAGCTCAGCTCGCGGCATTCACTGCCGCACAGTGAACTACCGGTCGCGCAGGCGAAGCCGCCAGTGCCACCGGTGTTGCTGGCGCCCGACGACCCACCACCGCTCGACGGCGCGCCTCCGCTCGACGACGCACCGCCCGCGCTAGCGCCCGCGGCCGAAGTACCAGACAGCAACGGAGCGCCGGCCGCACCGACACTGCTCGCGCCTGCAGTCGCCGAGCCATTGGCGGACCCGTGCGGACTAGCTCCGCCGGCACACGCGACCACGATCATTGTCGCGCCGAGAACGATCGGCACGCTGCTAAACAAGCGGGGGCAATTGCGCATGGTATTTCGATCGAAAAATTTCGAAGGTTTGTTAATTTAATCGACGTGGCGCACGGCTACCGCCCACGAAACCCCGTAAATAATGGCAGCAATCGCCGCGTCCGCCAATCGGCTCGCATTGGCACACTGCAACTCGAACAGTGCAGCAGTGGCCGATCGCGCAGCTCATTTCGACCAGCACTGCGCGTTGCCAACCACTTCAATCGCTCGACGCATCACTGCTCAGCAGGAGCGCAACTCGCTCTCGTCCCGCGCCGACGCTGTACGATGAAGCTCGCAACCCTCGGGCGAAAGCTGTTTTCAACGCTGCTCGACGTGCTCGCCCCGCCGCGCTGTGTCGCGTGTGACGCATGCGATCCGAACGCTTCGGGTTATTGCGCAGAGTGCGGCGAGCCAGAGCCGTTGCTGGACGTGGCGTGTCACATCCACGGCGTGCCGGTGTTCGCCGGCGCGCGCTACGGCGAGCCGATAGCTTCGGTGATCCAGCGCTTCAAGTATGGAGCGGCGCCCGAGCTGTGTGCGCCGCTCGCGTCGCTCTCCGTGCGCGGGATCGACTTGCTCGGAATCGAGCCAGGGGACATGTGGGTGCCGGTGCCACTTCATCCGCTTCGTCTCGCTGAGCGGGGCTACAACCAAGCCGCTTTGCTCGCGCGGGAACTTTCTCGTTCGGCGCACGGGCGTGTCGATGCCCGTCGCTTGTGTCGTTTACGCAACACCGAGCAGCAGGCGAAGAAGAATCGTCGAGCCCGCGGCGAGAACATCGAAGCGGCATTCGCTGCCCGAGATCGCCGCGGAAAGCTCGGCCTCGGCCAGCGCGTCGTGCTCGTCGATGATGTCGTCACCACCGGCGCGACGCTGGGCGCGTGCATCAACGCGCTGCGAGCGGCCGGCGACGAGGTCGTCGGCTGCATGGCCGCGGCCTATACGGACGCCGCCTCCCGCTGAGCGCCGCGCGCTGCCGAGCGCAGAAGAGAGCGCGGGTTTGTGCGCTGACGGTGGCAATTGCGGGCATAATCGAGGAGTCTGTTCTCTGGAGCCCGTTTTGGTCGATTCCGCGGAAGATGCGCACTTTCATTGGCTCGCGAGCGACGGCAAGCAGCTGTCGGGCAGCAAACGCGATCTGCTGACAGCCCTCCGCGAGGGCACGCTGAGCCCGGGCGCACTGGTATGGCGCGCTGGCTGGGCCGAGTGGTTGCCGGCCAATCGTGTCGCGGCGCTCGCTGCGGCGATCCCAGAAACGAAACGTGAAGGTGCGCGCGAACCGAAACGCGACCCGGCAGTACTGAGTCCACCCGCGGTACCGGCCGAGCGCATGTCCGCGGTCGTACCGCGGGCTCCAGTGAGCGCGGCGCCACGCACGTCCGTGACTCCCGGGCGAGCACAGCCACCCCCCGCACCCGTGCGCGCGAGGCCGAGTGGCGCGCCGGCATCGGGTGGGCTGCCGCCGCTCGCGCCGCTCGCGCCGCCGGCAACCAAGCGAGAGCCGAACCTTGCGTCACCCACTGCGCCACAGCCAAACGCGTTACACGCTCCAGCACCGAAGGCGGCGGAGCCGAACGCTTTGCATGTTCCACCGCCCCACGCTCCCGCATTGAGCGTACCGGCAGCGGAAGCTCACGAAGCCGCGCGCGACACCCTGGCGCCGAGCAGCTTCGGTGTGATCGGTACGCCGCGCCGCACTCAGCCGGCGGGCGCGGTCGTGCGCCGTGACGCTGCACCGGTCGCTGCACCAGTGCGCGCGCGCTCACCGCTGCCCACGTTGACCGAAGAAGGCACCGTACAATCGGCCACAGCCACCTTGCGGCCTCCCGGTGCCGTCCCGCCCCCCGCACGCGGGGTACCCGCCGTGCCGGCGCTGGATTCATCGGGCTCCTTCTCGTTCGAAAAGCGCAGCGCAGCCATCACGCCGATCCCCGGTTTTGGTCCGCCAGGCGGCTCGTTCGAAACAGTGCCACCCGCCGGACTCCCACCACGGCTCGCGCCTGACCCGGTGCGCCCGAGCGCGCCCGTCGCGAGCCCCGCGCCGCACCCCGCGCTCACCCCCGCGCTCACTCCCGCACTCGACGCACCCGCCGCAGCAGCCAACGCGTTGCCGCCCGTGGTGAACAAGGCGCTCCTGCAAGATACCGCGCCGCGCTCGATGGAACCGGCGCTGGACTCGACACTCGAGGTGATCCCGAAGGTGCCCCCGGAGGCTCGTCGTACCCCTGTCGAGCCGATGCGCGCCGCGCGGCCCGTGCTCGACTCGAGCAGTGAAGAAGTGCTCGAGCGTGCGCTGCAACGTAACTCCTTGGTCAAGATTGGCCGCGTCGCGGTAGACAGTCGCACGGTCGTGATGGCGCTCTCGGCGCTGTGCGGCGCGCTGATCGTCGCGCTGATCGCGCTGTTTCTTACGCGGGCTCACAGTGCAGAGCCCGAGCCCACGTTGGCGCCGAGCGCGAGCGCGCCGCCCGCACCCGCGCCGCCGCCCACCGGCTGTCGTTTGGCGATGCCAGCCGCCCTGATCGCGCCGAATATCGAGCGCAGCGTGTCACCCAACGCGACCCAGGTCGGCACGGCTTCGCTGCTGGCATTGGGTTTTGCCAGTACGAAAACCAAGGGCGTCGGCCTGCGTTTGAATCCGGACACTCTGGACACGCAACCCGCCTTCGAAGAAGAAGGCAAGGACGCGGTGCGCGGCGTCGTCCCGTTGACGCGCTCGGGCTCGCTCACGTTCTTCGTGGATCGCGACGACAGCGCGCTGCGCTCCGCGCACACCGTCGACGAAATTCCGCCGTTCACCTTGGGCGTGAGCGACGCCGGTTTTTCGCGCGTCGTGGCGGGGAACTCGAGCTTGGTTTGGCCGCTCGACGCGAATCTGAAAATCACCGAGCCGCGCGCGGCCGCAGTGGGCAGCTTCGGATACGGCGTGACGTTCCGGCGCGGCGGGCAATCGGGTGCGGTACTGCTCGGGTTCGTGGCCAGTGACGGCGCCAAAAAATCCGAGCTCGTCGAGATACCGGGCGCGCCAAAGTTTTTGGGTACGCCCGTGATCTCCGGCAGCGCGGCTGGTGCTCTCGTTGCGTTCGCGGGCCGCGACGCGCCAGATGCCCCGTGGCGGGTGCTGGTCTCACTGACGAAGCCCGGCGAGGCACCGGGCGCGGCGCGCGAGCTCGTTACGGGCAGCGGCGGAGGCGCCATTTCACCGACGCTTTCCGCGCTAGCGCCCAACCGCTGGCTGGTGCAGTGGACCGAAGGCGTCTCGGGGCAGTATCAAGTGCGAGTGCAGAGCTTTGCGGCTGATCTGAGCGCCATCGGCGCGCCGGTGCTGGTCTCCCCGAAGGGAGCCAACGCAGGTCAAGGCTCACTCGCCGCTTTCTCGGGCGGCGCCACGACGCTGTTCATTCTCACGACCGCCGGTCACGACGAGCTATGGGGAGCCACCCTTTCATGTCCCTGATTTCAAGATTCGAGGCGAGGCTGGCGTACGCGCTCGCGATCAGCGCGTGCCTGGGCACGGCGGCACTGGTACCGGGCTGCGCGGTCTTTGGCGGCGGCGGTCCGTCGACCGTCGCGCAAGGCAAATACTACTCGTCGGGAAATCCGCAGTACGATGAGTTTTTCATCGCGCTCTATCAACTGCAAGTGCAGATGGCGGATGCGCCGCGCGTCCCGGACAACGAGCGCCAAAGTTTGGCGCAAGCGCTGGGTCTCTCGCCCGAGACGTCCGCCGACGGCATCGCACAAAGACTGCGCGAAGAAGCGCTGAAGCTCAGCCGCAGCGGCGTGCACATGCGGCTCGAACAGAGTGCGTCGCCGGACAAGCCGGAAGCGGCGAGCGCGACGATCCGCGCCACGTATCGCCCGAAAGACAGCGCAGCCGCGGGGTTGATCACCAAGGTGGAGACCTCAGCCACGAATTTGCTGCGCTTGGTCAGCGAGATGAAGGCGTCCGAGGCGCTCCTGGCCAAGCTCGAGGTCCAGACGATCAGCCTCGACGCTGACGTGCCCACCGCCTTCGCCGAAGCGCGCGTCGGCAAGCGCGGTGAGGTCAAAGAGAACCTGGCCGATGCACAGAAGCTGATCACACTGATGAAGGCGCGCGGGAGCGACGTGAGCGCTCAAGGTGAGCAACTGCTCGCTGCCGTTGCCAAGGCCGTGAACACGGACGACGGCTCGCTGAGCACTCCAGCGCCCGAGGCCGTATCGGAATCGGCCAAGACCGAAACCGACCCGAAGAAAGCCGACGCGAAAGCGCATCCGAAACCCAGAGCGGCGAGCTCAGCGTCGGCTGCGAGCGCGCCCGCGGCGGCGCCCAAGCCCAAGCCCAACAAGCCCGCCGCAGGCGACGATGACGCGCCCGCCAAACCCGCTGCTCCCAGCAAACCCGCCGCTCCGCCACGGGACTTCGAGCCATAACTGCCGTTGCGACACTAACCGTCACGCGCCGACGGTCACTCGATGGCTTTGATGGCGGGCAAAAACTTCTCCGGCGGCACGAAGTCGTTGAAGCGCAGGGCCTCTTTGCCTTGCGAGTCGAAGATCACGACGGTCGGCAGACCGCGCACTTTGAACATGGCGAGCGTGGCTTCGACCTTGGGGTCGTCGTCATTCGTCGCGTCGACCCTGAGGTTGACGAAGCGCGCCATGTCTTGCGCGACCTCGGGCGCAGAGAACGTGACCTTGTCGAGCTCCTTGCACGCGACGCACCATGAGGCGCCGAAGTCGACCAACATGGGTCGGCTTTCACGCTGTGCCCGACCGCGCGCAGCCTCGAGCTGATGCTCCCAGGTGACGCCACCTTTGGGTTTCAACGTGCCCTCGATGCTCAAGAAGAGGCCCGCGCTGATCAACGCGATGCCGAACGCTTTGGCAATTTTGACCGCCGCACCTGGCTCGCCGAATTCGCGATGCACACCGCCAAGCAACGCGCCGAGCAGCACGAGGCCGAGCATGCCCGCAAAAAACAGCGGCGTGGCCCGCGCGGGTTGCGCGAGCACCGGGATGACCGTGCTCGCGTAGTGTAACGCGACGACCACCAAGACGATGCCGAGGATGGACTTGACGTGCACCATCCACGCGCCGCTCTTCGGGAGTTGCACCGCGAACGTCCCAACCACGAAGAATGGCACGCCAAGCCCGAGACCGAAGGCGGTCATCGCGGCAGCGCCGAGCCCAGAGCTCCGCGTTTTAGCGATGAAGGCGAGGATGCCCGTAAGCACGGGGCCGGTGCAGGGCGTGGCGATCAAACCGCACGCAGCGCCGAGCAGAAAGGCGCCCTTGTAACCAATGCCGCCGAGCTCAGCGAGCCGATTGGTGAGCGCCGCGGGCAGCGCGAATTCGAACGCGCCGAACATGGCGCTCGACAAGGTGAGGAAGAGCGCGGCCATGCCCAGCACCACCCAGTGGTTCTGCAACACAGAGCCGAAAATCATCCCGCTTTGGCCGGCGACCACGCCGAGCGGCACGAACATGGCGATGATACCGAGCACGAAGGCCAGCGACAGCGAGGCGCCCTGAAAACGGCTCTTGGCTTGCGCCGCACCGAACACGCTGACCGTGACCGCGACCATCGGGTAAACGCAGGGCGTCAGACTCGCCAGGAAGCCGCCGGCGAAGGCAGCGAGCGCGGCGTAGAGCGGTCCCTTTGCCAGCGCCTGTGTGAACGCGTCGCCGCCTTCTGGTGTGGCGTGCGCGACACTCGGCGCGAGCACGCACAAGGTCGCCAGGGTGAGCGCGACGCCGAGCTGGGCTGAGGAGGTGCGGAAGAACTTCACGATGAGGGTACCGACGAAACCCGCGCGCGGTTTCGAACTCGACTTAAAAACGATGTGGGCTGGTGTCAAACCGCGGGTAACCAGAGCAATCAGGCCACGCTCAGCCTAGCACTACGCCGCGCCTCGTTGCCCCGCGCGCATGGCGCGAATCAGGCGCCGAGCGTGCGCAATTTCCGCCGACAAAGCCACCTCGAGCGCGACGCGACCGCCCGTGGTCCGTTTGATGAATAACCTCAAATATTGGCGTGCGGCCGCAAAATCACCCCCGGCGTAGGCGAGCTCACCGAGCACGAACTGACCGTAACCTTGACCACATGGCGCGTCCGCGAGGCGCTCGCGAAGCGCGGCGAAGTCAGGGCTGGCTTCGCCAGCGGCGCGCCGGGCCAGCGCGACTTGAGCGAGGTAGAGCGGTTTTTCCGTCGTGCCCCAACGCGACGCACGCAAGAGCGCGCCGACGGCCTCCCGGTAGTGCCCCATGAGGTAGAGCACGCTGCCGAGCGTCCAAAGGTGAAAGGCACGCCGTGCGGCCGGGCTGACGCGACTCGCCAGTCGCAGATGGTCGACAGCGCGTTCGCGATCACCCAAGCCGAGGCACGCACGCGCGGCGTCTTGGCGCGCGACGTCGGGCATGATGTCGGCTTGGATCATCTGTTCGGCGGAGGCCACTGCGGCGTCGAAGCGGCGCGCCTCCATGTGCGAGAGGTACAATTGGCGCAGCAACAGGGCACGCGTCGTGCGATCGACACCGGTACTGAAGGCGAGGCCGCGCTCAGCGTATTTCGCGCGGGTGCCCGAGGTGCGAGCGAGCGTCGCCTTCCGCAGCAATAGCTCCGGGGTGGGTCGCGGCGCCGTGCTCGCGCGAGTCCTGGGCATCGACAAAGAAGTTAGCAGCACCTGCACACACGTCCAGATTTCAGCATGCCATGTGCGTTAAGAAGCTCGGAACAGCGCCGCTGGCGGCGCCGGGCGCAAGAAATTCCCTCGTTGCGCTGGGCCATTGCTCCCCAGTTGCTCTGGGCTCGGGAAGCAGGCAAAAGCCTCGACACCGCATGCGCTCGCTTGGCCTGCTCCTCCTGCTCCTACCTCCGCTCACTCTCGCCGTGGGTTGTGGGCACCCTGCTTCCGAAAAAGAGTGTCAGGAGATCGTGGAACGTATCGCAGCTCTCGAGCTCGAGAAAGCGGGCGGCGCGACCGATCCCAAATCGATCAGCGAGCAGATCGACGCTACGAAGAAGGCGCTCGCCTCCAACACGCTCAAGGACTGCGTGGGCAAGCGCATCACCGAGCGTGCCATGCAGTGCGTTCGCACCGCCAAGACATCGTCGCAGATCGTCGACGACTGCTTTCGATGAGCTCACGAGCGGCGCGTCTCGCCGTGCTCATGCTGGCCTCAGTGTCGCTCTGGCTCGGCGCGTGTGGCAAGCCGCCGAGCCACGACGAGTGTGACGCTCTGCTCGATCACTACGTCGAGCTGTTGGTCAACTCCGACCGTCCCGGCACGACCGCGGGCGAGCTGCACAAGCTGCAAGTGCAAGCGCGACAGAAGGCGGCGAGCGATCCGGAGTTCACTCAATGCAGCACGCGCGTCTCGCGACGCGCCTACGACTGCGCAATGAGTGCCCCGAACGCCGATAAGCTGGAGCAGTGTTTGCTCTGAGCGAGTGCGTTGCGGTGACCGGCTACAGCGTGGACTGTGTTTTCGAGGTGCGCTTCGCCATGCGCGTGGCGGCGCCGTGGTCGACAACCACGAACAGGACCACATATTGGCCCCACGCTGCGCCAGGCGCTCGATAGTGCGTCACGCCCACTTCGACGTCGAGGGTGCTCGCCGTCAGCAACAGCGGGTCGAATTTCAGATACTTCACGTCAGTGGTCTCGACGACGTAGCCCGACGCTTCATGACTGCGCGCGGCGACGGTTTCGTGAATGACGTTGTCCAAAGCAGCTAGGCTCGTGAGGGCGTTGCCGTTCACTTGGCGGAGCGCGCGTTGCATCGACGTGTCGCTCGGTACGCGCCGAACGGGCGCGACGCCGTGCGCGCGGCGCTGCCGATCGAGCTCGGCGACGACGGCGCTTTCATCCGCGCCGTGATCGCTCGACTCGAAGAACGAGTAGGTCGTCACGACCGCCATCTCTCCGGCCGGCGTGAGCTCACTCGCACCGACACCAATGCGCGACATGCTCGGCTCGAGCAGCACCCAACGACCGAGTGGACTGTCGAGGGCTTGCGTGAGCCAGCGGCTCGGATTGCGCGACGTATTGACCGAACTGCAAAAAATGCCGCCGTCACGGATCAGGCCATTCACGTCCCAACCGGCGAGCAGACCGAGCGTGATGGTCGCCAACTGCTGTTGATCACCGCCGTTCATCGTTTGATAGAGGTAGGGCGCCATGCGGTCGTCGGTGATCGATTGCCTCGGCTCGAGCGCAAACTGGCGGAGCCCCGCCGCCACGCGCACCCGATTCAAATCCGCGAGCAACGTGCTGCGAAACTCCTCCGAGCTCGCGACGGTCTTGTTCGCGCCGTAGGCGGCGGCGTTGTATTGGAGCTCGGCTTGGTCGTCATGGCGCACCTCGACTTGTGCCGCAGCCTCCAACAGGACTCGGCCGTCCTGCTTGGTGGCGAGCTCGATGCGTGTCGCGGAGTCACCCGCCGCGAGCGGACAAGTGACGCGAAACGCCGGCAAATGCTGGATTGGATCGACGTCGCAACGGGTGACGCCGTAGGCGCCTTGGGTGGCGAGCGCGACGATGTATTGAGCTCGGCTCTTCAGCTCGCCCGTCAGCGTGACGCTGTCGCCTTGCACGACCGGTGAGAAATTTTGCAGCACCGCGTGCGGCACGCCGCTGAACACGACCACCGCGTAGCGCCCTTGGCCGCGCGCGGCGCCGAGCCCGAGCTCGCCATTCAAGTTACTGAACCGCTCGTCCAGCATTTTCTGCACGCTGGCGCGCCCCGACGTTTCGAGCTGCGACAACGGCACGCTGTCCGGGACCTGTTCGGTGATGTACGTGAATGAGTGACCGGCGAGTGAGCTACCGCAGCGCAGCAGTAAGTGCTCGCGCAGCCCGTCGTCCGGCATGCCACCGTTCACGGTGTAGAAACGGGCCGCCTCTTGCGCTGCGCAGCGCAACTGCGCCGAGAGCGACACGCTATTATTGTGAGCTTGCACCGCGCTGATCAGCAATTTGTCCCACGTGGTGTCGCTCGGGTACTGAGGCTGCTCTGCCTCGGGAGCTTGCATCTGCCAGCTGTCGACATCCGCCATGCCGGACGCGCCCTTAGGCGTCACGGCCCCGCCACTCGCAACGCCATTCAGATCTGCCTGTGACGGGAAGACGGCTACAGGCCTACCCAGGTCACCTGCTCCGCCGCACGCCGCACACGACAAACCGCCCACTGCCGCCCAATGAAGCCACTTCATCTGCCGATCCCTTTCCAACCCGTTCACTACCCCGAGAGAGCCCGAGCCTAACATTCGGAGCGCGCGCTGCGAAGGGCTCGTGACAGAAACCGTGCTGTCTATTTCTTGCTCTAAACGTATTTCGAAAGCGCCGTCACTGCGGCCGCCACGTCGGGGCGGGCGCTCATGAAGCCCACGAACGGGTCGCCGACCTCTTGCACGCGACCGGGCATGGTCAGCATCGTGAAGCGCGCTGGGTCGAGCGCAACGTGCAGCTCCTTCCAATCGATCGGAGCGGACACCGTGGCGCCCGGATGCGAACGCACCGAGTACGGCGCGACGATCGTGCGTGAGGGTCCGGTTTGCCCGGTGTCCACGTATACGCGGTCGCCGCGCTGATTCACGCGCCGCTCCATGGTGGCAATGGTCGGGTTCTTGTCGGTCACCAGCCGCCCCAAAAGCTCGACCAGTAACTTTGCGGTGTCGAAATTCACGCCGGGACCGAGTGGGACCAGCACGTGCAGCCCCTTTTGTCCGGACGTCTTGGGAAAACCAAGCAAGCCCACGTCATCCAAAATGACGCGCAGATCCAAGGCCAGGCGCACGGCGTCCGAGAACGGACGCTCGGCGATGTCGAAATCGACGGTCAGAAAGTCGCACTGGTCGAGCCTGCCGCGCTGCGCCGCCAGCACGTGCAGAGGAATGCAACCGAGGTTCGCGATGTGCACCAGTGCGTCCGCGCTATCCACCAAAAATAGTGTTTTCTTTTGCCTGCTGGGATCGTCCTCGTCGACCAGTTCGATGCGCTCGATCCAGTCCGGAGTGCCAGCCGGCACGTTCCATTGATAGAAATGCTTGCCCGCAATGCCGTCCGGGTAGCGCACGAGCACGACTGGGCGCTCGTGCAAAAAGGGCAACATGACCTCGGCGATCGATGCGTAGTACGCGCACAGATCGCCCTTGGTGTAGCCCTCGTCGGGCCAGAAGACTTTGCTGGCATTCGACACCACGACACGCGATGTACTGCTCGCGAGCGGCGCGCTCGGTTCGACGAGCGGCGCGGCGTCAGCCAACATTGCCGGAGCCGCAGCAGCCTCTTCGAGTAGCTCACTGGGCGGAGCAGCGCGACACGCGCTGGGCTCGATGTCGGTGCGCAGACCGCGGAACGTCGGCGCGCGCAGTCGCACCTCGCCCTCGGTGAAACCCAAGAAGCGCACGCTGACGACCAGCTCAGGCCGAACCCAGGTGGCGCCCTTGGCATCCTCCGGAGGCTCGCCGCTCGCTGGAAATTCTGGGGTGATGCGCGCCTCGAGCTCGGCTAGCAAGGTCTTGAGCATGGCGGCATCGAGGCCACTGCCGACGCGGCCACGGTACACGAGCTCAGTACCGACATAACTCGCAACGCACAGCGCACCGAGCGCGCCGCGGCCGCCCTTGCCCGCTATGAAGCCGATGACCACGAACTCGTCGTCGCGCTCGCTCTTGAGCTTGACCCAGTCCTCCGTGCGCTTCGGCCCGTGACGATAGGGCGAGCCGGCCCGCTTGGCGACCACGCCCTCCAAACGCTGCGCGCGACACAGCTCGAACAGCGGCCGCCCGTCCCCCTCGAGGTGATCGAGCGCGCGCACGTAGCCACGGCCACGCACGAGCTTCATCAGCAAGGCCTTGCGCGCGGACAGCGGCAACGCGCGCAGATCGAAGGGACCGAGTGCCAGCAGATCGAAGACCAGATAACTCACGGGCACTTCCTGCATTGCCGTGCGCACGTCGAGTGGCCGCTCGGCATGAATGCGCGGAGCGATGCGCTGAAAGCTCGGCCTACCCTGGGCGTCGAAAGCCACGACCTCGCCGTCGAGCACCACGCGCTCCGGCGCGAGCGTCGCGACGGCACGGGCGATCTCCGGGTAGCTCGAGCTCGCCGCGCGACCGTTGCGATAACGCAGTGCCACGGCGCGCGCATGTTTGTCGGCGACGATTCGCACGCCGTCGATCTTGAGCTCGTACAGCCGAACTGGGTCGTCGAGCTCGGCGCCGCTGAGCGCGCACAGCATCGGCGTGGCAGTTGTCACGTCAACCTCCGCGCGCACGGCGCCCAGCGCCTCGGCCTCCGCTTCGAGCTCGCTCACGACACGGTCGCGCTCGGCGAGCTCCTGCACCGTGAGCCCCGACATCACGCTGTGGGGCAGCTCGACCAAGACATCCCCCTCGGGATGCGCGAAGGCGTCCTGCTTTTTGATCAGGAGCCACTCGTTCGACTTCTTGTCGTTCGGGCCCGATGCCTTGCGGCGACCCGTAGCAACCAACGCGAAGCGACCGTGCAGCTTGAAGCCATCGAGCTCGAAGTCGAGCTTACCGACCTCGAGGCCGCGCTCGGCCGTCGTCTCGAGGTAGCGCACTCGACCGACGTCCCACACGATCATCGCGCCGGCCCCGTAGTTGCCCTCGGGGATCACCTCTTCGAACTCCAGGTATTCGAGCGGATGATCTTCGGTCAGCACCGCCAAGTGCTTGTCGAGCGTCTTCAAGCTCGGGCCTCTGGGCACGGCAAAGCTCTTCAGCGTGCCCCCGATCTGCAAACGCAAATCGTAGTGCGGCCGCGTCGCGTCGTGCAGATGAACCACGAAGCGACCCGTGCGCGTCTCGCGCGTCGCCGGCTTGTGCTCGGTGCCGAACGGCTCGTTGGTACTGAGTGGATCGCGCTTTTGACGATACAGCTCGAGCGCGTCGTCGGGAGTACCAGCGGACGCCGCTTCGAGCTTGACCGGAGTTTTCGCGGACGGCTTTCTCAATCGCTCACCGGTGCGCGAGTCTAGCCCATTTGTGGGCAGACGCGGCCCGGCGCTAGAGTACGCGGGCGGTCATGACAGCAACCAAATACCCGGTCACCCTCGCTATCCGCGCGCTGCGTGCGGCACAGGTGAGCTTCGAACCGCAGCTGTATTCTTGGGAAGCGCACGGCGGAACCGCGGCCTCGGCAGTCGCACTCGGTGTCGACGAGCACCAAGTGATCAAGACTCTGATTTTCGAGGATGATCGCAAACAACCCCTGTGTGTGCTGATGCACGGCGACCGAGAGGTGTCCGCCAAGCAGCTC
>DATHOI010000404.1:0-7128 GCA_035485095.1 Polyangiaceae bacterium
CGCGTCATCGCGCTCAGCGATGGAGATTCGGAGGACTTGCGCGAGCGCCTGGGCGACGCGCTGCAAGGCATCGTCGCGCAGCGGCTACTGCCGCGCGCGGACGGCCAAGGCATGGCGCTCGCGGCCGAAGTGTTGGTGTCCACCGGCTCCGTTCGCGAGACCATCAAGCGCCCGCTGGGCAACCCGCCGCTCAAGGAGCTGATGGAGCAGGGCCAATCGATGTACGGCATGCAAACTTTCGAAACTCACATCAAAGCGTTGATCCAAGCCGGCATCGTGGACCGTGAAGTCGGCCGCGCGGCGATGGGTTTTTAGCTGCCTCACCGCGCCGAAGCGCAGCGTGGCCTGCCGTGCTCGCGCCTCCGGCGCTGCGCGCGGCAGGGGCCTCCAAACGCCGGCCTCCGGCCGGACGTGGAGCCCCAACGACGAACCGCATCGTTATGCGCCGCTGCCAAGTCGGAACGGCTGGATTCGAACTCCAGCCGGCGAATCGCGGAGCGCGCGGCTTCAACCCCGCCGGCTTACCGCGAAACGAACGCTGATGTTTAAGCTCAATGCCGTTCACTTAAGCGGCGAACCCTACGATATGTTGTGGGGGTAGCATGAGCGATGGGGTCCATATTGTGGTCTCGGTCCTTAACCGAACGGCATTGTGTTTAAGCTTAAACTCAATGCCGTTCACTTAAGCGGCGAACCCTACGATATGTTGTGGGGGCAGCATGAGCGATGGGGTCCATATTGTGGTCTCGGTCCTTAACCGAACGGCATTGAGCTTAAACTTCAGCGTTGAAACGAATAGCTGCCACCGCCGCCGATACTGGTCGGATTTGAAATCTAGCCGGCGAATCGCCGAGCGCGCGGCTTCAAATCCGGCCACTGGCGCGAAGCTTGATTCGCGGCGCGTCGCTGTGCGCTGCCGCCGCCGGACGCGACGCCGAAGGCTATGCCGCGACGCGCCGTGAAGCGTGACCACGACCCAATGCCCTGCGACCTAGAGCCGAATCTGGACGCGCCCGCGCGTTGCCGCTAAGAGCGAGGGAGATGTCAGCCGAAACCCGCCTCCGCCACGATTGGACCCTGAGCGAGATCCGCGCTCTTCACGATCTGCCGCTCTTCGAGCTCGTCGATCGCGCTCGCGCCGTGCACCTCGCGTTTCACGAAAAAGAGAAGGTCCAACTGTGCACGTTGCTCAGCGTCAAGACCGGCGGTTGCCCGGAGGATTGCGCGTATTGCCCGCAGTCGTCGCACCACGACACCGCCGTCAAGGGCGAGGCGATGCTCAAGCTCGACGAGGTGATGACCGCCGCACGTGCCGCCAAAGAGCACGGCGCGACACGGTTTTGCATGGGCGCGGCTTGGCGTGAGGTGAAGGACGGCCCGGCCTTCGACCGCGTGCTCGAGATGGTGCGCGGCGTGAAGGGCCTCGGTCTCGAAGCGTGTGTCACGCTCGGCATGTTGAGCGCGGGCCAAGCCGAGAAGCTCAAAGAGGCAGGGCTCGACGCGTACAACCACAACCTTGATACCTCGCGCGAGAACTACAAGTCGATCATCTCGACGCGCACTTACGACGACCGTTTGAACACGCTGCACAACGTGCGCAAGGCCGGCATCACCGTGTGCTCGGGCGGCATCATCGGCATGGGTGAAAGCGTCGACGACCGCTGCGGCATGCTGCTCGAGCTCGCGCAATTGGAGCCGCACCCAGAAAGCGTGCCCGTGAATGCGTTGGTGCGCGTCGAGGGCACGCCGCTGGCGGCGCTGCCAGCGATCGATCCGCTCGAGCTCGTGCGCATGGTCGCGACGGCGCGCATCCTCATGCCGCGCTCGAAGGTGCGGCTCAGCGCCGGGCGCACGGATCTGCCGCGCGAGGCCCAGCTTTTGTGCCTGTACGCGGGCGCGAACAGCATTTTTTACGGCGACAAACTGCTCACCACGCCGAACCCCGACACCGACGCGGACGTCGAGCTGATCCGCGCTGCGGGGCTCAGCGCCGAGGCGCCGGCGCCCAGCGCGAGCGCGAGCGCGCAGCGCGTCTGAGCCGCAGCCGCCCGCTCCAAACGCACACGCCGAGCCCGAACGTTAACAGGCCGAGCGTGTGATTGTCCGAGCTGGTGCTGCCGATAGCCGTCGCGCAGCAACCGGTCTCCGGCTTGGCGCACTCGCCCGAGAAGCCGTGACGCGGCGTGCAGTCCGAGCTGGCGGTACTGCGACCCGGAGCCAAGGACACGCAGATGCCCATCTCGTCGTCCGGGTCGAGCGTAGCCATGTCTGCCATGTAAGCCGAGTACATCGTCGCGCTTTGCACGTCGCTGTGAGAAAGGCCCAAGAAATGACCGCATTCATGGGTCAATACGGCGTTCAGGTCGTAGGCACCCGGCGGATTGCCTTGCGCGAAAGTGTATTGGTTGGAGTTGATCTCGATGTTCGCGTCGTAGATTTCCCCGCTGTCCCCGTCGAAGTACACCGTGGTGAGCGCGAGCGTGTCGGCCGTGTTCGTGTACGGCCACATGGCGTCGTGAAAGGTGATGATGTTCGCGTTCGGCTGCGTCTTGTTGTACTCGGGCTTCGCGCAGTCCACCGCGCCATAGTCGGCGATCTGGATGCTTGGGACGGTGCCGCCGCCGCAGTCCGCATCGCGCCACTGTTGGAACGCTTTGGCCACGATACCGTGCACCGTGTCGTAGTCGATGCCGAGCTTCGCCGAGCCGTCCTTCTGCACGTCGAACGAAACGCAGGAGTTCGGCCAATACAGGACTTTGCCGCTAATAATACAGTTGTGGTCGTCCGTCTCGCACGTCCCGCTTCCGGGATCACAGGTGCGCGTCAGGCAGTAAGCGAAGCCCTGCACGGAGACCGTGAGCGTGATGGCCGCCGCGGCGAGCGCGCCGAGCGACTGAAAAATCTTCAACGCTGCACTCCGCGGATCAAATCTCGCGCTTCATTGGGCTGCAACCCGGGTAAGCGGAGCGCGGCCGCATTGGGCGCGCTCGCGCCGTTCAACAGGTGGGGCATGTTGCGGCTCGCCGTCAGCCGCAGCGCGCCACTCGTGTCGTTGCGAAGCGGATAGTGCCCTTGGGCCATCTCCGTGACTTGGTCGATCCCGTCCGCGTTTGCCTGCAGAAAGACGATGCAGGCCTCATTGAGAGCCAATTCCGCTTCGCCGTGTACGATCTCGCCGAGCTTGTCGAGGTGACCGCCGAGTGTGCGCACCAACACTTCCGGCTCGTTTGGCGAACCCGCAATGAGCTCGTCGATGCGCAGCCGGGTGTACGTGACGATGTGCCGCGTGTCGCCGATGTCCTCGAAGCGTGCGGACCCCTCGAGCGGCATCGCGCGTGCGATGCGCGTGCTGCGTGCCACCAGATCGGGGAGGCTCACCGCCCGCGCGGTCGTCGCGCGACTTACCCGCGACACGGACAATGTTGCCAGCAGTGTCCCCATCAACCCCAGGGTCTGTCGACGGTTCATGTCGACCACGAAGGTAGCACAGGGCACGCGCCCGGCCGCCAAAATCCAGGCCAAAAGCCCGTGCTTCATTATGGGCGCGGCTGCGCTATAACATCGCCTGCCCAAGCCGAGCTATCCGAGCTCGACGCAGCTCGCTCACTCGTCTTCAGCCATGCTCTCTAATGCCCCCCGCCACTGAAAGAGCGCCGTTGCTCGAACGCACCGCCCCCGGGCTCGTCGAAGAGCTCAAAACGTATCTGGTTCGCCACCGCGCCACCGTCGAATCGATGATCCGCCCTGGGGGGCCGGAAGCCGGACTCGACGCCGCGGCGCGCTACGCCAAGGCGTTCGACGGCTTGCTCTGTTCGTTGTTCAAGGCAGCCGAGAGCACCATGGTCAAGGCGGGCACCTGGCAAAGCGTGGGCCTGGCGGCCGTCGGTAGCTACGGCCGGAACGAGCTCGGTTTTCACAGTGACCTCGACGTGCGCCTGATCTCGGCGCTCAAGCCCGAGAAGGTACGCCCGATCGCCGAGGCGCTCTTGTACCCGCTGTGGGATGCCGGGCTCAGCATCGGTCACCAGGTGGTTACCGGCAGCGACATGCTGGACCTCGCCAAGCATGACTTGCCGACCGCGACGACGCTGCTCGACTGGCGCGTACTCACGGGTGACCGCACCAGCTCCGAAAAAATGTTGACGCGTGCCTTCGAGGGCATCTTCGGCATCGGCAACATCAAAAAATTCTTGGATCGCCTGGAAGTAAAGGCAAACGAGCGCTCGGAGCGGTTCGGCGGTTCTGTTTATCTGCTCGAGCCCGACGTCAAGAACGGCATTGGCGGCTTGCGTGATTTAGACCTCGCGCATTGGGCGGCGCGGGCGCGTTGGCGCGTCACGGATCTAGCCGAGCTCGTTCGCATCGGGGTGCTCCTGCAACGCGAGTGGCAGCAGATCGACGCGGCTCGCGCGCTGCTCTGGCGCGTACGCAATTTGTTGCACTTGTCAGCGGGCCGTCGCTCCGATCGCTTGAGCTTCGACCGCCAGGAATCGCTCGCGGTGGATCTCGGCTACGGCCCGGGAGGCCCCGGCGTGGAGGCCTTCATGAGCGACTACTACCAGAAGGCGCGCGTGATCGCCCAAGCGCGCGAGCTGGTACTCGCGCGCGCGGCTCCGCCACCGAAGCGCCGTCCGCGTGAAACGTCGATCGGTCGCGGTCTCAAGCTGACGAACGACCAAGTGTCGTTCGAAGATCCGGCGTCGCTCGAGCAAGAGCCGGCGCTGGCGCTCCGGCTGTACGACGAAGCGGTGCGCCGTGATCTACCGGTCTACGGCTTTGCCCGAGATCTGGTGGCGCGCGCCGTCACTTCGCCCACTTTTTGCGAACGTTTGCGACAAAGTGAGGAGGCCGCGCGTTTGTTCGTGCGCCTCGTGACCGTGATTCAACGCACGCGTTTGCGAGACGGCTCGGTCGTCAAAGACTTGCACGACGTGGGCCTGCTCGTGGCCATGGTGCCGGAGTTTGCGCCGGTCGTCGGGCGCGTGCATCACGACGTGTATCACGTGTACACGGTCGACGTGCACTCGGTGGCCGCGGTCGACCGACTGCGCGCGTTGTGTCGCGGTGAGCTGGCCGCCGAGCACCGCTTGGCGTCGCGTCTAGCCGCCGAAATCTCACGCCCGAACGTGCTCTTCTTTGCGGCGCTGCTGCACGACATCGGCAAAGACATCGGCGGCAAGAGCCACGACGAGCGCGGCCGCGAAATGGCGCGCGGTATCTTGGAGCGCTTGGGCGTGCCCGAGAGCGACATTCGCGAGGTGCAACAGCTGATCTGGAAGCACCTCCGCATGTACCACGTGGCCACACGTCGCGACATCGACGACCCGCGCACGCTCGAATCCTTCTGCGAAGAAGTGCACGGCCGTGAAGGGCTGCGTGAGCTGTACATTTTGACGATCTGCGACGTGTCGACCACCAGCCCGACCGCGCTGACCAGCTGGAAAGCGCGCGTTTTGGAGGAGCTGTACGTGAGCGCGGACCGCCAGCTCAGCAGCGGCAAGGTCGAGCGCAGTGGTGAGCGCACGGAACAAATCCGCGCCGAGGTCCGGGCGTTGTGTCCGCAGCGCGGTGAGCTCGAGTTCCTCGACCACTTCTTGGCGGCGATGCCGGACCGCTACCTGTATAGCAACGACCCAAACGACATCGTGCGCCACTCGCGCTTTGCTCGCCAAGCGCAGATGCAGCACGTCAACGTGACGGTGATGACGACCGCCGCGCCATACGTCGAGCTTGGCTTCATCGCCGACGATCGCCCGGGGTTGCTGGCCATGATCACCGCAACGCTCGCGGCCGCGCGCTTCAAAGTGATCAGCGCGCAGGTCTATTCTTGGATCGACAGCTTCGGTCGCACGCGCGCGCTCGACTTGTTCTGGGTTCGGAGCGGGGAAACGACGGACGCGGTGACCGGCTCGATGCCGCGGCTCGATCGCGATTTCAATCGCCTGCTCAGCATGGAGCTGTCGCCCACCGAGCTCGTGACCGGCGGTGTTCGCCGCTCCCGCCTGTCCGACCGTCCGACGCCCAAGGTGCCGTCGGAAGTGAACATCGACAACCGCAGTGCGACCGACCACTCGGTGATCGAAGTGACCACGAAAGATCAACAAGGCCTGCTATTTTGGCTGGCCAACACGTTGCAACACCTCGATCTTCAAGTCTCGCTCGCCAAGATCAACACCGAGGGCACGCAGGTCGCCGACGTTTTTTACGTCACCGACACGAGCGGAGCCAAGGTCACGGCGCCCGAGCGCATCGAAGAGATCAAAGCTCGTATTCTCGCTAATATCGCCCATCTGGAAAAGGCACAGAGCTCATGACCACCTCGCGTCGCTTGTCACCGATCTCCTCCGTTGCTCTCGGGTTTTCTGCGCTGGCATTGGTTCTCGCCGCGTGCGGCGGTTCGCCACCACCGCCGGCAGAAGCGCCGCCTCCGCCGCTCGACAGCCCCGCGCCGTCCGCCGCGCCCGCCGCCGGTCAAACCGAGAAGGCGTCGAGTGCGAAGGTCGCGCAGGGCATCGACGCCATCAAGGCGCAAGACTTCGCCAAGGCAAAATCTCTCCTGACCGAAGCGCGCACTGAAAACCCGAAGGACTCGCAGGCCGCATTTTATTTGGGGGTCGCTCTGGAAGGGTTGACCGACGCGGCGGGCGCCACGGCCGCATACAAGGACGCGCTCGCGTTGGATCCCAAGTTGACGGAAGCGAGCGTGAACCTGTCGGCCCTCTTGCTCGACGCGAAGGACGCCCCCGGCGCGCTCAGCGTCGCCGAAACAGGCCTGAAAACCGCGCCAAAACAGCCTGATTTGCTGCTCAATCGCGCGTTGGCGCTGGAAGCCGCGGGCAAGAAGGAAGAGTCACTGAAGGCCTACGGCGCAGCCGTGGCGGCCGCGCCCGACAACGTGGATTTGCACATCGCCTACGCGGAGCTCCTGACCGCCGCCAAGGACGACAAGACCGCGCTCGAGCAACTGCGCGCCGTCGCCACCACCGAAGATCCGAAAGAGCTCGAGAAGCTGTCGCAGAAGTTTGGCAAATTGCACGCCTTCGCCGACTGCATCGCCGTGCTCGACAAGGCCATCAAGGCTACTGACACGGCGGACCTGCACGTGCGCCGCGCCGTCTGCCGCCACGA
>DATHOI010000405.1:0-3063 GCA_035485095.1 Polyangiaceae bacterium
GGCCGTGTTCGTCGCAAAACGCGGCCGACGCCCTGCTCGCCAGGGCGTCGGGTGCGCGGGCTGCGCGCGCTGAGGCCCTAATTCTTCAGCGTGTCTTCGAACAGCGCGAGCAATGTTTTGAGGTGGTGCTCGCTCTCGGCGGCGTCGTACACGGGAGTATCGCGGAATACCCAGCCGTGTTTGGCGGGGTACGTTTCGATCGTGTGCTCGACGCCGGCTTGGGTGAGCGCTTCCTCCAAACGCGCCTTCATCTCGTCGGGGAAGGATTGATCTTCGATCGCGCCGGCCACGTACACGCGGGCTTTCATCTTCGGGGCGAGTAGATGCGGGCTCTCTGGCGCGTCCGTCGCGAGCCGGCCACCGTGATACGACGCCGCAGCGATGATCCGATCCGGATAGGTGCCGGCAGCGGTGAGCGACATCAAGCCACCCATGCAATAGCCCGTCGTACCGATACCGCCGGGCTTCACGTCCGGCTGCGCCGCGAGGTAATCGAGGAAGGCGCTCGTGTCGGACATGATGTTGGCTTGCGTGGCGTGCGCGAAGAACTTCTCCATCAAGACTTTGCGCTGCTCGGGGTCGCTGAACACCGTGTGCGGGTTCATGGGCTCGTAAGGTCCCGAGCGATAAAACAGATCGGGCAGGAGCACGAAGTAGCCGTGACTGGCGAGCCGCTCGCCGACCTCCAACATTGCCGGGCGAATGCCGAGGCCGTCCATGAACATGAGCACGGCGGGCCAGGGACCGTCGCCGCTCGGGCGATACACGTAGCTCGGACAGATGCCGTCCTTGGTGATGATCTCGATCTTGCTCATGAACGCTTTATCGCACGACTCATCGAGCAGTTCGCGAGCAATATCCGTGCGCGGACATTTGGACACAATCCTGTCACTCCGCAGAATCCCACTCGCGCCCACCCTTGATTTCGCCTGCCGAGCGGCCACAATCAGCGACATGAGAACCGGGGATGTCCTGAAGCGACAGCCACGCCGGGCGGCTCGAATCGCCGTCGGCGCGTCATTCTCAGTCAGTGCGCTCTTATGCGCCAGCGTCACATTCGCGCAACAAACTCCGGCGCCACTCGTGCCAATCGTCACGCCGCTTCGCTCCGACGACGCCATGACGGAAGCAGGCGCGCCGCGCGTCGACGTAGCCTTCGCACCACTTCGCTTGTCGTTGACAGAAGGCCTGTTCCCTGTCGCGAGCCAGTTTCCAGAGTGCGGGTCGCGCGAAGACGCGAGCGGCAACTCGGTGCACGGCTTCGAGGTGCAGCGCTACAGCTTCCTACGTTTGGCGCCGCGCCTCGTCCTTCACGGCTATTCAATGGCGGGCTGTCCGGTCGATGCTGGCTTGGGCGGCGGGCTCACTTACTCAGCTCCGCTGGCTACGAACTTGTGGCTCGTTCCGAGCGCGGGCCTGTTCACGTTACCCGGACCTGGTGGCGGCAGAGCGGCCCTGTACACCACGGCGGCCCGCGTCGACATCGTGAAGAACCTCGCCTGGGGGCGCACGTTGAGCTTCGGAGTCAACACGCGGGAACGGACCGGCTCACGGCAGTTCACCGCGGTGAATTTCGGCGGCAGTTTCTAAGGCAAGAGCCATTACGAAACGCCGCCAGCACAGCGCTGCTGCGCGTTTGGACTGAGGCTGCAACGGCGCCTCTGGAACCGGTTCTATCGGCACAAAAGTGGCTGAGCGGGCCGTTCGAGTTGCATGCTGACGGGCAAGCTCGGTCACTGACTACCAGATGGATTTCTCGACCTGGCGAGCCGCGCGTCGTCACTTATGGAAGTGTGCAGTACTGGTCGGCATCGGGCTCAGCCAAGGCTGCGAAGCCCACATCGGCAATGGTGAGCCTGGCCCGAGCGCTTCGGGCTCAGCCAACGACCAGCCAGAAGCGAGCGGCGGCAGCGCGGGCGCTACGACCAGCGGCACCGGCGGCAGTGGCGCGACCAGCCCGATGTCTGCGGCGGGCAACGGCTCGAGCGCCGGAGCGTCCGGCGCAAGCGCGACGTGCGCGAGCGAGCTCGTGCAATGCGGGACCGATTGCGTCGCGTTGAACAGCGACAATCTGCATTGCGGCAATTGCAATACGGCATGCGCGGCCGGCAGTGCCTGCACGGCTGGCGTTTGCTCGTGCTCGGGTGGGCTCTCGAGCTGCTCTGGTCAATGCACCAACAACGAAACTGACGGTCAGAATTGCGGCACATGTGGCAACGCCTGCAGCCCCGGCAAAACATGCACGGCGGGCAGCTGCGGTTGCCAGACCGGCTTGAGCTGTGCGTCAGGCTGTGTGAACGACCAAAGCGATCCCCAAAACTGTGGTCAATGCGCTAACGCTTGTAAGACCGGCCAAAGCTGCACGAGCGGGAGCTGTCAGTGTTTGGCGAACCTGACCGCGTGCACCTCGGGCTGCGTCGACGTGCAATCGGACGGCAACAACTGCGGCACGTGCGGCACCGTGTGCGCGACGGGCTCGGTATGCTCGGCCGGCACGTGCGCCCTCAGCTGTGGCTCCGGGTTGACAGCATGCGGCAGCAGCTGCGCGAATGTAGCGAGCGACACCGCCAACTGCGGCACGTGCGGCACGAGCTGCCCAGCGGGGCAGAGCTGCACCGCTGGCAAGTGCGCGTGCGCCAGCGGACAGGCGCTATGCGGCAGCGCGTGCGTCGACACGACGACCAGCTTCGCCAATTGCGGCAGCTGCGGGCACGCCTGCGTGACCGGGCAAACCTGCCAAGGCTCTGAGTGCGTTTGTCCGAGTAACCAAACGGTGTGCTCCGGCAAATGCGTCGCCACGCAAACCGACTCGAGCAACTGCGGCACGTGCGGCACGACGTGCAGCGGCGGTCGCTCCTGCACGGCCGGCGCGTGTAGCTGCACCACCGCTGGCGACACGTTCTGCAGCAACGCGTGCGTCAACACCAAGACCGACACGAGCAACTGCGGAGCCTGCGGAAACACCTGCGCCACGGGCCAAACTTGCAGCAATGGCGCCTGCGCGTGCGCCAGCGGCCAGACGCTGTGCAACGGCAAGTGCGTCAATTTGCAGAGCGACACCGC
>DATHOI010000406.1:0-14133 GCA_035485095.1 Polyangiaceae bacterium
GCTCTCAGCGTCGCGATTTCCAGACGCAGCGCGCCCGCACGTGGCTCGGCGACCGTCGGCGCCAGCGACCAAGCGTGGTTTCTATCCAAATACGCCTCCGCTCGCCCAACCAGCGCGACCATCCGCTCGTACGACTCGCGCGCGGTGCTCCCGAACGAGAAGATGCCGTGGTTCAAAAGGACCATGCCAATGGTGCGAGCGTGCGAGTCGGCCTCGAGGCGCTGCGCGCACAAGCGCGCTAAATCGAAGCCCGGCATGACGTACGGGATGATCACGAGCTCGTCGCCGTAGATCTCACGCACGCGCGCTGCGCCGTCGCGCGTGTTCGTCACGGCGAGCACGGCGTCGGCGTGGGTGTGATCGACGTAGCGATGCGGGAGGATCGCGTGCAAGATCGCTTCCACCGACGGGCCCGGAGCTCCGGCGCGCGTGACTTGCGTCGCAAGCTCGTTCACCATTTGCGGGTCGGACAGCCTGTCGAGGCGCGCCAGCTTGAGCAAGTGGGCCATGCGTACTGGCGCGAACCCCGGCTCTTGAATAGTCGCGAGATCCCAACCGCTACCTTTGACGTACAGGATCTCCTCTTCTTCACCGACGAGATTCTTCTCGCGCTGCTTCAGCGAGGTGTTGCCCCCGCCATGCAGCACGAGTGTGTCGTCCGCGCCGAGGAGCTGCGAGCTGTACACACGCAACGCAAGCTCCGTCGCGCAGCGCGCCGCCTGTTCGGAATTCCAAAGGCTCTGCATTTTGGTTGCGGGATGCTAGGCGAGGCACGCCACGCTCTCAAGAAGCTGAGCGGCGCGGTCGCTTCCAGACCCGATTTCGAGCGCGAGCTGCCGCGTTTTACGGGCGTTCGACGCCAGTTACCGCTCGCTCGAGCCAAAGCAAGAGTTTGCCGAGCCCGGCGACTGACGCGCCTTCGCCGAGGCGCCGCCTCACAGCGCCGCGCGAATCAGCTCCACCGCCGCGGCTAGATCGCGAAGGACGAGCTCCGCTTCGACGCGCACGACGCGATAACCGAGCCGTTCGAGCTCGTCGTCGCGGCGCTGGTTCGAGCGTTGCCGTTGGGCGTGGTACTCGCCGTCCACCTCCACGACGAGACCAACACTCGATGCCAGAAAGTCCACGATGAAGCAGCCTCCGAGCGGGACCTGCGGTCGAAACCGGACACCCAGTTGACGACCTTTGAGCGCCGACCAGAGCAGCGCCTCGGGCGGCGTCAGAACGGTTCGGTTCTCGCGTGCTTGTTGATCGAGTCGAATTGCAAATTTCAGTTCAAGTGACTGCTGAGTATTCATCGTTGCAGCTCGCGCCTCACGGTGGCGTAAAAAGCGCGGAGGGGTGGACGCCTACGGCGCCCATGCCCTCCCCTCCGCACCCGGAGAGTGGCACTCGTTTCAATCTTGAAGGTGATACCGCCATCATGGACACACGCAGCGCTGCTGAGCGCGCGCGGTTTCAAATCGACTATTCAGCGGCGACTGCAGCAGGATGATGCTCTTCCTCTTCCTCGTGCTCGGGCGCAGGGGCGGACACGGTCGCGAACTTGGCGCAACCGTAGAGCACGACGGCACAACCCAAGTACGCGATGGTGACGACGGGCGATTGGCCGACGCCGATCGCCTCACCATGCATGAAGCCGAAGAAAGTGAGGCCCGCCGCCGCCGCAGCGAACGCCGCCGCTTTGGTGAACGCCCGATCGATGATGAAGGTGCCGATGGCACCCAGCATCAAGCCACCGAGGATCGAGCCGCCGCCCATGACCTCGAGCCCATGATAGAGCACGCCCATCTGTCCGAGCTTGTCGAGACCAACGGCGTGCGCGTTCGTGCCGGCTGCACCGAGCGCGTTGTCGATCTGTAGTTTGCCCCACGCTGCGAGGTGCGGAGTGAGCGCGAGCACGATGGCCGGAGCGTGGGATTTCTTATTTTCCTGAAATGCCTGCGAGCCGATCAGCATGCCGATGTACAGCAAAATGGGCGAGATCGCGACGACCGGAATGAGCGACACCATCACACTGATGATGCCGAGCCACGCCAGGACGATGACCGTGATGCCCGTCGCGGCAGAGTACCCGATACGGCCGCCCATCGATTTCCAGCCGGGGTGACCGATATACACCGCGTTGATGAATGGGTTGCCCATGCAGCAGCCGATCAGACTGACGACGCCGTCGGCCGTGAGCACTCGCGTGGTCGGGAAGCTGTCACCAGCGACCGCGGCGCTCTCCACGTTGTCGAGCGCTTCGACCAAGTCGTAGATACCGAACGGGATCGCCGTGACCAAGATCACACCCAGGTATTGGAAGCCCGCAAATACGTGGTTGAACGCCGGGATCGGAATCGAGAAGCCAAAGTTCGAGAACGATTCCTTCAGGCCCGACGCCGACATACCGCCGAAGTTGTAGCCGAGAGCAGTCGAGCCCCACGCGATCAAGCTGCCAACACCGATCGCGACCAAGCCGGCCGGCATGCCCTTGAAGTAGCGCACTCCGCCGAACCAGCTGGCTAGGATGATGGTGAAGCAAACCAGGCCGATCACGGGCGTCATGAACATCTCGAGCGCCGGGCGCATGGAGATGAAGGAGATGGACACGCCCGCGAGCGTGCCGAGCAAGGCCGCGCGAGGCGTGATCTTGCGAATCACGGGCGCGATGAAGCCGCCCGCCATCAGCACGAAGCTCTGCACGAACACCCAACACAGGCCGGCCTCCCAGCCCTTGATCGGATCGCCCGTTTTGAGCGCAATCGGCAACATGATCACGAACACGACCACGAACATGTGCGGCACGCTGATGCCCGAGGGCAGTGCGCACACGTCCGTGCGTCCGGTCTTCTTCGCCAGGTTGTAGGCGAGCCGCGCGTAGTAGAGCGTGCTCAGACACATCATCAAGCCCGTGGCGGGTAGAATGCGCCCGAATACGATGTGATCCGGCATCTTGAGGACGAACCGGAGCAGGCCCGATAATACGAGTAGATTGACTAGGATATTGGTGCCGAAGCCGAAATAGGCGTTCCAATCACCTGGGGTCCACAGCTTTGGTTTCGCGCTTTCAGTCGTCATCGATTTTACCTCCGTCGTGCGTACGGCGCGCGTCTGCGCCTACGCTTCGGGATTGTTTCGAAGCGTTTTCCAGCTCTCGCCGCCGATTCGCTCGAGAGAGCGACGAATCCGCGGCAATGCTGATCTACTCGCGTTGTCCGCGTTCTGACTAGCGCCAATAAGCGCACGCACCGCGCTCTAAATCAGAGCGCTCGCGCGCGCAGCGAGAAGCAAGCTCCCAGCTCGCTTCACAGCTCGTCAAAGACCGTGATCAACTGCTCGGCGAACGACGCGGCCGCGACGGGTAACACACGACCGCGCCGACACGCCAGGCGTAGGCTCGCGTTTTGCAGCTCAGGATCGCTCAACGGGATCGAGATCATTCCGGAAACATCCGGCTTCTTTCCGATGTGGAACGAGAAACACAAGCCATGGCTACTACGCGCGAACACCTTGGTCGTTTCGATCGAGTTCGAAACCACCGCAGGCTCGAAGCGAATCGAAGCGCGGCGCAGCGACATGTCGATCAACTGGCGCGCGGCGAGCGTCTCGTCGGGCATCGCGATCGGATACGAGACGCATTCGCGCAAACGCAAGGTGGTGCGCGCCGCGAGCGGGTGCTCGGGCGCAACCAGGACGCACAAAGGTTGGTGAACTTCGGCCAAAATCTCCAACTCTGGGGCTTCTGCCTGCTCGTGCGTCAAGATCAGATCGACGCGATCGCGGACCAGCGCCGCCGAGATTTCTTTCGGGCCGCCCACGCGCACGAAGAAGCCCACGCCCGGGTGTCGACCGTGATAGTCGGCGATCGCGTCGGGCAACATACGCCCGGTGACCGACTCAGCGACGGCGATGCGCACGCGGCCGTGCACCAAGCCGCGCAGCCCGTCGATCTGCGCTTCCACGAGCCGCAGCTCTTTCAGCGATCGACGCACGTAGGCGAGCAGCAACTCACCGGCGGCTGTCGCGCGCACGCCGCGCGGAAGGCGCTCGAACAGCGGCGAACCCACCTCGGCCTCGAGATCGAGCACGCGACGATTGAGCGCCGACGACGCGATGTGCAGCGCCTCCGCGGCCTTACGGATCGAACCGTGATGAGCGACCGCGTCCAGGTATGAAAAGATGGTTGGCGGCTGCAAACGCCAAGATGCCCCAGCGGCTTGCACCGGCGGCGAATGAGCCTGCTTGCTAGCGGGGTCTACGGGTTTGCGAGCCACTCGGGCACCATGCCGCGAAGCGCTGACGCGGTCTACGGATCGAGGCTGCCGCACCCGCTCGAGATCGTTCAGCTCAGCCCAATTTTCGGGCCCCACGTACGAATTTGGCTTCTAAATTCGAGGCACCAGGGCTCGCTTGCCAACGACGGCCCGAGCGCGAAAGTGGCGCGAAGTGCCCACGCCCCCCCGCTCGACTCGACCGCTTTCAGCGTCAGGAACGCTCCAATTGGCTACAGGCTGCGTAGCGAAATGAGGCGCGACCAGGCCGGTTACTGCAACCGACTTCAAGCCGACGCGTAGGCTTGAATAACATGAAAATCACCAAGCTGTTTCAGGTTCTGGTCGTTACGGGTGCGTCGTCGACGGTTGGCCTGGCTGCATGTGGCTCGGACACGACGCCCAGTGGTGGAAGCGCCGGTGCCACCTCTGCCGCGGGCAGCAGCAGCACCGCGGGCGCCACGGGCGACGGAGGTCCCGACATGTGCGCCGCGGTGTGCGGGCCGAGCCCGTGTGGACACGGCTTCATCGATTGCGCCGGGTGTTGCTGTTGGATCACCGCGCCGGCCACCGGCATTTGTACGGAAGAGGGCTGCCCCGCGGACGACGCGTGCTGCGTCGGTCGCTAAAACGCCCCACCCGCGCCGCGTGCTCGGTGTGAACACGCGGCGCTAGGTGTCCGTTCAATTCGACGAGCAAACCGCGTCGATGCAGACGTCGGACGCGCCTTGCGACGCGCAGTCACTCGCGCTCTTACAGGCCGGCGCCGCTTCGCCAGGCGTCATGCAGTAGCCGGCCTCGCAAACGATGGCTGTGGTGCACGTGCAGCAGTCGGAGCTCGTTTGGCACGCGCTACGACAGACTGCGTTTACACAGACCTGGCCGTCACAGTCCGCGTTCGAGCGACAACCGGGAGCTGGCGCGTGATTGGCCTGACACGTGCCGTCGACGCAGGCGTCCAACGGTCCGCATTGCGCGTTGCTGGTGCAGGGCGGAAGGCACGTGCCGTTCAAGCACACCGAGCCCGCGTGCGGGCAGTCGGAGTTGTACACGCACTGACCGCCGGACCCGGGATTCGGCTGGCAGTAGCCGACCGAGCAGATGTCACCTGTGCCGCAATCGGCATTGCTGGTGCAAGCCGGCTCGCACGCGCCGTTGCGACATTGGCCATGCATGCCGCACTCGCTGTTGAACTGACACTGAGCCGGCCCGGTTGGCGTGGGTTGGCAGCTGCCAGACAAGCAGCACTGACCTGCGCTGCAGCCCGTGTTGCTCGTACAACTGACGGAGCTACCGCCCGCCACGCCGCTCGTGCCCGCGCTCGATGTGTTCGCGCCGCCGCTCGACGCGCTGGCGCCGGCGCTCGCTGCGCTCGTGCCACCGCTGCTGCTGCCAGTACCGCCATTGGAGCTGGCACTGCCTGCGCTCGACCCGACGCCAGGGCTGCCCCCGACGGAGCCGCTCGCGCCGCCGGCGCTCGCACCTGCGCCCGCTGTCCCGTTTTTGCCGGAGCTTCCGGCATTTTCCGAGTAGGACGCCGCGCCCGCTTCGCCTTCACCAGCGCCGCGCCGCAGCTCGCAAACTCCGTCCCACGAACAGAAGCGATCGAAGGAGCAATCGCGATTCGATACGCAACGAAAGCCGTGCTCCGGCCCTTCGAAGAAATCACCTCTGTGCGCGCGACGCCCTTCACCGTCGTCGAAGGCGCATGCTGAAAGCGAAAGAGTAGCCAATGCCCCGAGCAGAAGAGCAGTACTGCGCTTCATGACAAAGAATCTCCTGGTTGTGTCGACCACGCGAGCGCACGCGCGCTCTCGATACCCGAGGTGGGCAGTATAACGTTTCAACTTCGAGCAGCAATGAAGCAATCGCAGTCACGCGCGAGTGACCCGATGCGCGGCGCGCTCGCGCACACGAACACTCGAGTGCGCAGCATGACGCCCATCGCTTCGCAGCGAAACGCTACGCGTGGCGACGTTGAGCTGACCGCGTCGTAACCAAATAGGCGGCTCCACGAGCAACACGCAGCGCTGTCCCAACGAGCTCGCGCGACGATGAGATCGCCAATTGCGAGTCTTTAACGAATTACGAGCGCCGTTGATTCGAACCCAGCACTGTTCAGCTCGGGCTCAAGCAAGTGCCTTGGTCACTCTGCGCTGGGCGCGTGTATTCGTGGCCATTTGCGGCATTGAGCCTTTTGGTCTCGATAGCTGGGGGCACTAGGCCGCACAGGCCGCCGTTCCCTGCGAGTGGTATACTCGTGAGTGCTCACGTCGCGACCGCCCCAATCACACGCGATTCTGCCGCAAAGTAACGCACTGCGGCGAGTGGTCGCGCTGCTGCGCGGCGTGCGTAACGGCGCCAAGGCCATGGTGCGCCTCTTTGGTCGACGCAAGGAGCAGCGCGAGGTCACGACCATCCTGATCACGGGAGCGAGCGCGGGCATCGGCCTAGAGCTCGCGAAGTTGCTCCACAACGAGCCGCATCGCTTGGTGTTGACTGCGCGCGCCACTTCGCTCTCGCGCTTCGCCAAATCTGGCATCGTGCCGGGCGAGCGACTGATGCTGCTACCACTCGACGTCACCATCGATGAAGAGCGGCGCGCAGCAGTGAGCGCCGTCGAGCGGCGTTGGGGCGGTATCGACGTGCTCGTGAACAACGCTGGCATCAGTTACCGAGCAGTCGCCGAGCACGTCACGGAGTTCGAGCGACTCAGCCAGCTCGACTCCAATTTTCTCGGTCCAATGGAGATGATTCGTCTGGTTTTGCCTCACATGCGCGCTCAGCGCTATGGGCGGATCATCAACGTCTCGTCGGTCGGCGGCATGACGGCGATGCCCACTCTGTCCATCTACAGCGCGTCGAAATTTGCGCTCGAGGGCGCCTCCGAATCGCTCTGGTACGAGATGCGCCCGTTCGGCGTGCGCGTGTCGCTGGTACGGCCCGGGTTCATTCACTCCGACGGTTTCCGCAAGACGCGCTTCACCGCCCAAGGCCAACATGCCCTGACAAATGTGGACGATCCATATCACGCCCACTACGCCAACATGGACGAGCTGATTGAGGGACTGATGGCGCTCACCTTCTATACGCCGCGTGACGTCGCCGAGACGATCCTCGACGTCATCGAGCAAAAGAACCCGCCGCTGTGGGTCTCTGGCACCTTGGATGCCTACCTGTTCGACATCTTGCGGCGCTGGCTGCCGGCCGGGTTGTATCATCGGATGCTGTACGCGGGCCTGCCGCGCATCTGGCGTTGGGGGCAACCCGGGGAGCTCGCGAGCGGCCCGTTTTCGAGCCGAGCGCCCGCTAAAAAATAGCGAACAGCGCAGAAAATAAGCACTCCCGTGAACCTGTCGGCCGACCATGGCAGAACAGGAGCGGAGCTACGAGATCATGCCCTCGTCATTCGAAGCACCGGATTGTCGTGAGAGCTTGCCCGCATGACCGTGCTCTTGCTCGACACGTTCTCGCTGTTCTTTCGCGCACACTACGCGTTGCCGTGGATGTCGACGCGCGCTGGTGAACCCACGTCCGCGCTGTACGGCTTCTCGGCGCTCTTGCTTAAGCTACTGCGCGAGCAGCGCGGCGCAGCGCTCGCGTTCGCCCTCGACGCACCGCAAGCCACGTTTCGCCACCAGTCCTTCGACGACTACAAGGCAGGCCGTGCCCCGACTCCGAGCACGCTGTCGGCACAGTTCGATCGCCTCGGGGAGCTACTCGGCGCGCTGTCCGTGCCCGTCTTCCGCTGCCCCGGCTTCGAGGCGGACGACGTGCTGGCGACACTCGCGCGGCTGGCCCGTGAACAGCGCGAGCCAGCGTTGGTCGTGAGTGGCGACCGCGATCTGTTGCAGCTCGCACACGGCACGGTGCGCGTTCAGTTCGTCGGGCGCCGCGGAAAAGACGCGCTTTTGTATGACGAGGCGGCCGTAGTGGCGCGCTTCGGCGTGCCCCCCGCAGGATTGCCCTCCTATATTGCGCTCACGGGAGACAGCTCCGACAACTTGCCCGGCGTCCCCGGGATCGGCGCGTCGACCGCGCGCAAGCTGCTCGCCGACAAGTCCGATTGCGCTGATCTGCTGGCCAACGTCGCGGCCATCAAGAGCCCGCGCACGCGCGAGACGCTGCTGGCACATCGCGAGCAAATCCTGCACACCGAAGCGCTCGCGCGCTTGAGAGAAGACGCGCCGCTGCCGAGTGGTGAGTCATACTGGGCCGTCCCCTCGCCCAACGCGTTGAGCGCGCTGGGCGAGCTCTTCGAGCAGCTCGAATTCAAGAGCCTGCGCCAGCGCCTAGCCCAGCTCCCTGTAGGCCTGGTCGTCGACTAGGCTGCGCTACGTCCGCGCATGTAGCGCCACCAGTACACGGGCGCCAGCACCGGGCTGAACAGCAGCAACGCGGTCACCCACAGGAAGCGCCTGACCGGTACGAGGTTGCCATTTTGCGCGGCAGCGGTCGCGAAGGTGAAGGTCACCGCCAACGCCAATAGGCTGGCGACGACGGTGCCGTACGAAATCAAATGCGGGAACGCCAGGCGGCAGCGCGCGACCCAGAGAAAGCGCTCACTCATGACGATGCGCAGCACGACCCCGCACGAGAGCGGCACCGCAGCGAGCACTCCCCAACTTGTAGAGGGTGTCATCACTGCCGGGGACAGTCCGCACAAGCGTGGAGGGCAAAGCAAAGGGTGGCACGTTTAGTGGGAGGCAGATGTCGCACGGGGGCTTAGTCTCGAGCCGGGCTCGTCAGAGGGGGGCGCAAGATTGTGACGCGAAGGCGAGCAACGCAAGCCGACGATGCGGAACCGCTGCCCAGCAGAGGCCATGCGGCGTCGCGGGCTCCGCTCCGGAGTAAGTTTCCTGTGTTTCGTTGTGAGGACGGCTCTAAACCTTGCCCCCGAGTGACCGCTTGATCCGTGGGAGCATGGCGCAGCAGACATTCAATCAGAGCGACGAGCGTTTGAACCAGATCACGGACCATGATCCATTCTGGGGCCCCTTCATCGCCTTCCGGCCCGAGAAAAATCGCTACTTCAGCCGCTTCCGCGCGCTCGCTTTGGCGACGACGGTCGGCGGCGTCTACGGCGCGCTGCTGAACGTCGGGCTAGCCGTGCTCTGTCGTCTGAGCGGACAGCACGCGCCTTCGATCTACGGTGTGCCGCTGGTCCTGACACTCACTTACCTGGTCGGCTTCCAGCTCACGCTCGGCCCCGCCTGGAACCGTCGCGCCCGCCTGCTCGTACGCCGCGCCGACTACCTGCAGAGCATCGGCCGCGCGATCGAGCAGCCACGCTAACCGGTGCGCGCCAATCTCGTATTAGCGCCCGCGACCGGCGCAACACGTCTCGCTAAGCGGACAACCCACAGCGGGCGGACATGCGCCGCTCTCGCCCGGCGCTAGCCAGCAGCAACAACCGTCGCACACCGTGCCGCAACCGTTCGGTTCACAGACGGCGTCACACGCATCTGCGCCGCCGCTGCCGCCACTCGTCGCTGCGCCGCCGCTGCCCGCGGAGGCGCCGCCCGCCGCCGCTCCAGCCGCAGCAGCTCCGCTTCCGCCCGCTTGAGCCGCGCCTGCGCTCGAAGCACCAGCCGCGCCTCCCGCCGTACCAGCTACTCCTCCTCCGCCGCCGCTCGGTGCGCCGCTTGCGCCCGCGCCACCGCTCGCTCCCCCAACGCCATTGCCGGCCGCGCCCCCGCTACTCGACGTAGCGCCGGAGGCTCCGCCACTGCTCGCACCCGCGCTGCTCGATGCGGCTCCGCCACTGCTCGCACCCGCGCCGCTCGATGCTGCTCCGCCACTGCTCGCACCCGCGCTGCTCGATGTTGCGCCCGCGCCCGCGCCAACTTGCGGCGCGCCGGCGCTGCCAGCGCCGGAAGGGTTGTCGGAGCTGCAGGCCGCAATTCCAACCGTAGACGAGGCACCGGTGACCACGAGCACGTGAAAGAGCTTGGAGATCTTCATGGGTACGCGAGAGCGTACGGCCGAGCCGGAGCCTGGTAGCGCCGCGCGGAGCTCGCCCTTGCCCCTGGGACGAGCCGAAACATCCGATCACGGAAAGAATAGAAACCGCGCGCCGACGGTGAGCCACTCGTGAGTCGCAGGGTCCGGAATGTCCTGACTCTGCGAGCCCTGACTGATGGTGCTGTAGCGAGCGAAGGATAAATCCAGAAATGGACCCACGCCGAACACGCGGTTCACCCGTACATCGACCCCGGCCATGAGGCGCGCAAATTCGAAGCCACCATAACTGACGGTGCTCGTGGCGCTGTTGCTGTCGTTGCTCTGACTCAAGGCCTGTGACTCGAAGCCAAAGCCGTAACCGAGCCACGGATCCACCGCGCCGGCCGGCAGGATCTGGTACTGCGCCTCGATGCCGAGATGAACCCCGATGGCGATGCAGCTGCCACCATTCAAATCACAGGCCGCTTTGGTCTCGCCTGCAGCGCCACCAAATCCAAGCCCGAGGTAGCCGCCCAAGAACAGCTCTGGGATCACCTTGCCGCCGATGTCCATGATGATCGGCACTTGACCCGATGCTAGATCGGACATTTTGGCGGCTTGATTGAACTTGCCGAGCGCGAGCGAATACCCGGTGCGCACGTCCATCTGAAAACCGAGCCGCGCGCGTGGCGCTTCCTGCGCGGACGCCACAGCAACGCAGCCCACCGACCCGAGCACCCCCAGCAGCAAAACCCCGATTTTCATGGCTCGAGGTTCGCGCAACTCGCAGCGTAAATCAATGCTCTAGGAAACGCCCGAGCGACGCGTCGGTCACGTTACGCTGCGCAAACGTAGTCGCGGCACTCAACGAAGCCCAACGCAGAGAGCGCAGCTCGAATCTCCGTGCGCGGTGTGAGCCCGGCCACCGACACGACCAACGGCAGCCTGGGCAAAGCGGGTAAAGCGTGGGGCGCGAGCACACGCACGCCGCGAATCAACTGCCCGAGCCGACGCGGGTGCAGCTCGATGATCGCGGCCGGATGCTTGCCTCGCCGCGAGAGCGCGTTGGCCAATGCTTTGCCGGTATCGCCAAAACCCCACAACAGGAACTGTTCGCTGTGCGCCAAGAAGCCGCGCGCCAGGAACTCCGCCTTGCACTCGACGAACGCCGGAATCAAATAGCGAGCGGAGTTGCGAGAGAGCCGCATCGCGCCATCGCGCCAGTGCAGCAAACGTTGGCCGACGATGCCAACGGCGTGACGCGCCTCCAAGAGCCGGAGCAGTAAATCGTAGTCTTCGGGCCAACCCGGATCGCGATAGCCGAGCTCGGCCAAGACCTCATGTCGAATCATCAACGTGGGGTGCGCGAGCGGGCACTCGACGAAGGCCTCGCGCAGTACGTCCTCTGGCGTCCGAATGGCTCGCAGCCAGCGTTCGTATTCGAGCAATCCGGCGCGCAAATGCGCGCGCGGAAATAGCCGCACGTGACAACCCACGGCCGCGAACTCGGGCGCGCGCGAAAGCGCGCGGCGCTGCAGCTCCAAGCGCCGGCGCGACATCAAGTCGTCCGCGTCCATGCGCGCAACGAGCGGCGCTCGACACGCGGTGAGGCCGGCCATCAGCGCCGGGACGATGCCCCCGTGCGCGCGCTGCATCAGGCGCACGCGAGCATCCGAGCGAGCGAAGGCGCGCACGATGTTCGGCGTGTCGTCGCCGGAGCCGTCGTCGACGACGATGCACTCCCAGTCGGGCTCGCTCTGGCGCTGAATGCTGCGCAAAGCCGCGCCGAGCGTGCGCGCCGCGTCGTACGCGGGCAGCAACACGGAAATCGCAGGGGGATGCGCTGAGCTCATGTGCGGGCGGGAGCCGCAAGCCTAACCCTGCTCGGCCTGCGAAACAGCGCGAATTCCCGACAAAAATCCAGACAAGCCTAGCGCGCGGAAGTCTGTGCTAGCTACGCGCCCCACGCGACGCAGCCCGAAAGATGCAAGCTTCTCCAGAACCCAGCAGCAGTAGCCCGTTCGCTACTTCTGCGTTGGACTCGCACGACACCCCGTTGCCCGGGCTTTGGCGCCTGACCTGGCCGCTGTTCATCAGCTTGGCGCTGTCCTTGTCGCTCAACTTCAGCGACGCCTTCTTCTTGAGCCGCATCTCGGACGCCGCCGCGGGGGCCGCGGGCGCGATCAATCCGTTGCTCGGGGCGACCTTGGTGCTTTTTTCTGCGGTCGGGCAGGCCGGCGCGAGCGTCGCCGGTCGGCTGTTTGGTGCGCGCCGTCATGCGGAGCTGCCCGCGACGTACCTCGCCTTGCTCGGTTTCAACCTGACCACGGGCCTCGTCGTTAGCGCGGGGCTGTGCTTGCTTCACCCGTATCTGCCCGGGTGGCTGGGGCTGCGCGGTCAGAGCGCCCAGTTCGGGCAAGCGTACCTCGGCGTGTTGGGCAGCTTTCAGGTCTTGAAGGCGGTCCAGCTCGCCTACGCCAACATGCTCAATTCACGCGGTGAAACGCGCTGGATCTTGGTGGAGGCCATCGCCACGAACGTGACGAACATCACGCTCAACAGCGCCATTCTAAGCCGCAAATGCAGCTTCTTACCGGCGCCGAGCGTCACTGCGGTCGCTACTTGTACCGTGATTTCTCTGGCCTTCGGCATGCTGTTCACGATCGCCGTCGTGCACTTGCGGCTCGGCGTGCGCTTCCCCGTGCGCACATCATTGCGCGAGCTGCGCCAGAGGCTGCGGCCGATATTGAAGATTGGTTTGCCCTCGGCGACCGAGCCCATCGCCTACCAAACCGCGCAAATCGTGGTCAACATGATGGTCATCACGTTCGGAGCCAGCGCGCTCGCGGCGCGCACGTACATGATAAGCTTCATCACCATCAGCACGATCTTGTGGTCCTTCGCGCTCGGCGTCGGTACGCAGATCTTGGTCGCGCATCGCATCGGTGCCGGTCACTTCGAGGAAGCGAACCGCGGGCTGCACCGAGCGCTCGGCCTCGCCATCGGCGGCAATCTGCTGATTGCACTCTCTTTAGCGGCGTTTCACCGCCCGCTCCTCGGCCTACTCACTCACGATCCGGAGGTACTTCGGATCGCCTCGCCGCTCTTCGGCATCGCGATCATCGTCGAGATGGGACGAGCCGTGAACATCGTGGCCGGTGGCGCGCTGCGCTCGACCGGCGACGCGCGCTTCGTCGCCATCGTCGGCTCGAGCATGATGTGGGGCGTCGGCGTGCTCTCGGCTTACGTGTTCGGCTCGTTCTTCGGTCTCGGCCTGACCGGCGTCTGGATCGCCATGGCCCTAGACGAAACCACACGCGGCTTCGTCAACTACCGCCGCTGGCGCGCCGGACATTGGCGCGCGCTCTCGGCACTCGCTCCGGCATCACAACGTTGAGCGCGCCTTCGAGATCGAGTTCGACGCCACCGCCAGCGAAATAACTCTTGCTCGACCCGGCTCTGCTCAGCCCAAATCTGCGTGCGAGATCAGCTCGAAGCCGAGCTCGCCAAGACGGGTTTGTACCGCGGGGTTCGTAAAAAACGCGATGTCGGCCGTGCGGTACGCAGCCGCCCACAGCCGTCCCGAATGACTCGGCGAGCACAGGGCCTCGAGCTCCGCGGAAGGCTCCGCCGCGTGCCCCGTCAGGTGGTAGGTGCCATCCGGCGGCAGCGCTTCGAGCCGGCGCCACACGCTGGCTACGTCCGCGCCGGACAAGCCGATTTCCGCGTCGAAGTGTGTGAGCTTGCCCGCGCTATTCGTCTCGTACGTGTATTTCAAGCCCGTCTGTCGAACGACCTCGGCGATCAGCGCCTTGATGCGGCGGGCGCCCGCGTCGTCGGAAACCGAGGGGAGCATGTGACTGTCCAAGTGCGACGGCTTAAAGCCGAGCGCGCGCACGCGCGCCACCTGCGCCAAGAGCTCAGCAAGCAGCTC
>DATHOI010000407.1:0-10674 GCA_035485095.1 Polyangiaceae bacterium
CCGCCAGCCGGGCTTCATCGAGGCTCGCACCGGGCTGTTCACGCGGCTCGACGGCAGTATTGCCCCAGTCATTCTAGCTCCCGACCAAACATCCGGCACGATCCTCGGCTACCGCGACGGGCGCGTCACGGTTGGTCTCGATCGCTCCCTGTGGCGCGTGTACGGCGCGCTCTCGCACACAGTGCAAGTCGACAGCGCGTTCACGTACGCCGGCCCCTTGGACCCAGATTTGCACTTGGTGGTGATCTCCTACCCCGAGGCATTCTTGACACTCGATCTGCGCGATCAACGCGTCCATCCGCACAAGGGCGCTTACTTCAGCACCGACTGGCAATTCGCGGGGGTCGGCGGCAGTGCGGAGGACGTGCGCATGCAGAGCGAAGTGCGCGGCTACCTCCCGCTCAGTCACAAGCTGACTCTCGCCGCGCGCACCACCGTGGGGCTGCTCTTTCCAGAGAACTACGGCGGCACCATCGAGGCAGCCGCGCACGGCGCGGATTTCAGTGGCACCCCGGAGGGGCGCGCCAGTTGGGTACGCGACATCCAATTGATGTTCCTACGCGGCTTCTTCTCCGGTGGTTCCGGTTCGAACCGCGGCTACGCGCTGCGTGAAATTGGCCCGCACGGCATCGTACCGCAAGCTAGCTCGACGCTCGCGAAAGCCTGCGACCCCACCACTCCGACGGGTGACACGAGCTGCGATTTGCCGCTTGGTGGCTTCACGTTGTGGGAAGCGTCACTCGAGCTTCGTTTTCCGATTTCGGGCGCGTTCTCTGGTGCTGTGTTCACGGACACGAGCGACGTTTCGGATCGCAAAGTGGACTTTCGTTTCGACCGGCCTCACTTGAGCGTCGGCGTCGGTTTTCGATACGACACGCCCGTCGGCCCGATTCGGCTCGACACGGGTTACCGCGTGCCGGGTTTGCAATTCCCCGCCGGCTCGGTCGATGAAGGCGTGCCGGCAACCACCTTCGGTTTGCCCATCGCCGTCTCGTTCGGCATCGGAGAAGCATTCTGATGGCGCCGCCTCGACCCAGACACGCCCGGCTGAGGAAATACCTGCGGCGTGCGTTGCTCGCGCTGATCGGCCTCGTTCTGCTGAGTGCGTCGTTATTCGTTTGTTTGTTGGTTTCTCTGCGCTTCGCGAGCGTGCGCGGCTACGTCGTGACGCGCGTCAATTCGGCTTTAGCGGGCTCTTTCAAGGGGCGCGTCACGCTGCACCACGTGCAACGCCTCGGGCTCCTCGGCATCGGCGCGGCGGATGCCGAAGTGTTCGACCCAGCGGGCCGGCGCGTGCTCGACATTCACGGCCTCGACGTGCGCCTCAGTCTGCCGGCCCTCGTCTGGTCCGAGCTGACCCATGGCTCGAGGCCGCTCACGGTGCGGCTCCGCGCGGTGGCACTGACGCACGCCGAGGTGCGCTTGATTGACGACGGCACTGGCTCGCCAACCCTGGCCGACGCGTTTCAGCCGAAGGCCCCGAGCCCACCGAGCACGGGCCCCGGCACGAACGTCATGATCGATCGACTCGAGCTCGGTCACGTCTGGACGCACGGCGCGCTCTCGGGCACGCCAGCGCTCGACGTGGAGCTCAAGGACGCACTTGGCTCCCTGCGCTTGGACGCCAACGAGACGGCACTCGTCCTCACGCGGGTGAGAATCCGCGCGCGCGGTTTGCCTCAAGGCGTCGATCCTGTGGGGGACCTGCAAGCATCACTCAGCATCCCCGCGGCGCCGGCCAAGCCACTCGGCGCGCGCGCGCACTACCAAGGCAGCGCCGCGGGGGTCCCGCTGCTGCTCGATGCGAGTTACCTCGATTCGAAAATTGACGCTGATTTGCGGGCCAAAAGCGTCACTCCCGAGGCGCTGGCCAAACTAGCACCGGGGCTCGAGCTCCGCTCTCCGGCTTCCTTGACGGCTCATGTCGCGGGAACCCTGCCCAACTTGCACGGCACGTTCACGCTTGGCCTGGGCAAGGGCAACATCGAGGGGGACGTCGATCTATCGCTGAAGGACGACCTGAGCGCGACGGCCAACGTGCGTGCTCGCGATCTCGACGCTCGGGAGCTGAGTCGCGCTGCGCCCGCGTCCCGCCTCGCCTTTGCGCTGCACTCCACTGTGCTCGTGCCCAAGAGCGGTCCGCTCACGGGCAGCTTCGAGCTCACCAGTGAGTCCTCGGTCGTTTCAGCGCAAACGCTGCCCGCCATGTCGATCTCGGGAACCTTCTCGAATGATGCGCGCACGCAGCAAGCCCACGCCGAGGTGCACGCAGCGATCGCCGAGCCCGGCGCACAGACCAGCCTCGATGCGACGCTCGAACGCAGCCTTCGCACCACGGTCGAATTTAAACTCGCGACCGCGCTAAAAAACCCGCCGCGCTTGCAAAAAATGGCGCTAGCGCGCGGCAGCGGCGAGCTGCAAGCGCAAGGCAGCTATCTGGTCGAAGCACAACGCTTGGACGCCGACGTTAGCGCCGATCTGCGCGATGTTTCTCAGGGCGCGAACCAAACTGATCGCGCCAAGCTGCGGGCGCGAGTGAGCGGCGTGCTCCCCCACCCCAACGCCGACATCCGGCTAGACCTGGCTGACGCTACTCTTGCGGGGCAGCACATCGCGAACGCACAGCTCGCGTTGCGCGGCTCACTGTCCCGCGTCGCGCTCAGCGCTGAAGTGGCGATGCTCGTGCCACAACGCCACATCCAGATCAGCTCGATCCTCTCGAACCAGCAGGGCATCGCGCTCGATCACCCGAGCGTGAACCTGCACCAGGGCGACACCAACCTGAGGCTCTCCGCCAAGAGCATTCAGCTGCTCGACGGGCGCACCACGGTGGACAACCTGCACCTCGAAGGGGCCGGAACCGCGGACGCCTCATTCGTCTATGGCCCGGGCCTCGCGAGTGCGACGCTCGAGACGTACCAGCTCGACCTGGCTCGCCTGTGGCGGCTCGTGGACGCGAACGCGCCACTCCACTCCGGCACGGCCACCCTCAGCGTACGCTACGATCAGAAGTCGCGCGCGCCGCACGCGCAGCTCAAGGTGCGCGCTGAAAATCTGGTCATCAATCGCGTTTCCGGCGGCGCGGTGGACGCCGATCTCAGGCTCGAAAATGGGCGTCTCGCCGGGACCGCACACGCCAATTTGAAGCAGATGGGTCAGCTGACCTTGGAGCTTCAGGAGCTGCGCGGCGTCGACTCGACGCACCTCGACCCGGCCCGCATGAGTGGAAAGTTGAGCCTCGAAGGGCAAGTCGACCTACGCGACCTGGGCGAGCTCGCGCCGAAGGGCAGCGAGCTTCCGGTCGCGCGCGCGCGCGGTACGGTCAAATATGACATGGCCATCGAACGCGCCGAACCAGGCGCCGGGTTACCCAGCGTGCATGTTCACGTCAGCACCAAGAATTTGCAGCTCGCAGGCGAGCGTCGTAGCAAGACCAACCTCACCACGAAGCAAGAGGCGCTCGACGCCGCGCCCGCGTCGGTCAAAGGCTTGGACGTAGATCTGGACTTGAAGCACGCCGAGACCGGCGAAACGGAGCTCGACGCGAGCGTGACGGACGAATACGGCGCGCTCGGTGCGCTCAGTATCGAGGCCAAAGCAACGCCGCGCTTGGCGACTGCCGCAGCCGAGCTCGTCCGTAACTGGCGCGAGCTCCCAATCAACGTGAAGCTGACCGTACCGCGACGCGACCTCGAGCAGCTCCCGATCCAAGTCAGGCCCGCCGGGCTCGGCGGCGTGCTCTCCGGCACGCTCGAATACGACGGCACGCTCGCCGCACCGCAGCTCAAAATCGCGGGGAAAATCGAGAATTTTCGAGAGAGCGAGGCGCGTGACCGAGGCGTCGATCTGGAGTGGCAGGGCGCCTATTCGGGCACGCACGGCACGCTCGGCGCGACGGCGAGCACGGCTCAACGCCAGGTGGGCAAAGCCGATCTCGACTTCGATACCGCGATCGCAGCCTGGCTCGACGTGAGCGCTGGCAGCACGCCACCGCTCGATGCCAACGCGCGCGTCGCGCTCGACGGCTTTCCGATCGCACTCCTGCCCGGCACTCGAGCCAGCCAAGCGGACGGCGCGTTGAGCGGGCAAATCGAGCTGCAGCACTTGGGTAAGAATGCGTCGCTCGACGGCAAGCTGGAAGCCAAGTCGTTCAAAGTCGCGCAGACCGAGCTCGGTCGTATCGAGGTCGAGCTCTCGGCCAAAGGCGCCAGCGCGAAGGCCTCGCTGCGCATCGAGGACCGCCAAGGCGTGACCACGGCGGAAGCGCATTCCGGTTTGGCCTGGGGCGCGAAGCTCGTGCCCAGCGTGCTCATACCCGCCGAAGCGCAGCTCCGTGCGAAGTCATTTCGCTTGGCGGCGGTCGCGCCATTCGTGACATCGACGTTCGGCGAGCTCGACGGCAAGCTCGATGGTGACTTGAACGCGCACTTCAATGGCGGCGCGCCGGCTTTGGACGGCCATGTCGACATCGAACAAGGCGTCGTGCAAGTCGCTTCACTCGACCAACGCTTCGACGAAATTGCAGGTCGGGTCTCGCTGGTGCCGGGCAAAGCAAAGCTCGAACGACTCTCCGCGCATGCGACGAGCGGCAAACTGACGGTCACCGGTGCAGCCAACTTCGCGGGCCTGGATCTGACCGACGCGGACGCCCACGTGCGGATCACGAAATCGGACGCGCTCGCCCTCTCCGTGGCGGGCACCGAGCTCGGAGATTGCTGGGGGTCGATCGATGTCAAGGTGCAACCAAGCACCGCCGACCGCTCGGGCAAGATGGCAGTCGACATTCCCGAGCTGCACGTGCGCTTGCCAGACACCGGCGGCCAAGACGTACAGGCGCTCGATCCAGCAAAGGACATTCGCATCGGCACCGAGCAGCGCGACGGCGACTTCGTGACCTTGCCCCTGCAGCCGCTGACCGACAGCGAGCCGGCCAAGAACGTGCGGCCGATGATCGTCGACCTGACGCTGGGCGATCAAATCTGGATTCAGCGCGGGGACGCGACGAAAGTTCAACTCTCTGGCAAGACCGAGCTCACGCTCGGCGATCCAGCGACCATGACCGGGCAGATCAATTTGCGCGGTGGCAAGCTAGACGTATCGGGCAAACAGTTCGAGATCGAGAGCGGCACCATCACCTTCACGGGCGAGCCGGACAACCCGACCATCGTCGCCACGGCGCGCTGGGACGCGCCGGACGACGAGCAGCACCGCGTGTACGCCGACTACAGCGGCACCGTGAAAAATGGGAAAATCGTGCTGCGCTCGGAGCCACCGCTCACTCAGGACGAAGTGCTGAGCCTGCTGCTGCTCGGCTCGCCGGACGGCTCGCTCGGCGGCCCGAGCACCGGCGGCGGTAGCACCGCGGCCACCGCCGTCGGCGCCGTGGGCGGCGCGGCGACTCAGGGCCTCAACAAGGCGCTGTCCAACATCTCGTCGCTCGACGTGAGCACGCGCGTCGATACGAGCACGGGCAGCGCCCGCCCAGAGCTCGTGGTGCAACTCTCGCCCAAGGTCTCGGCCAATATCACGCGCGCGATCGGTACCCCCGCACCCGGGCAGCCCCCGGATATGACCTTCCTGACGTTCGATTTTCGGATCCGCTCGCGCTGGTCGCTGTCAGCACTGGTTGGCGACCGTGGGGAATCCGGTCTCGATCTGATCTGGCGCCGCCGCTACTGAGCGTCACGGCGCCGACTCGCGCGCGCACCCCAGCGCCCGGCGCCCGCCGCGCAGAAGTCACACCAAGCTGTCGCAGTGAGGCAGCTTGCGTCGGAGCAAAGCCCGAAAACCCCAGGAAAACACCGCCCAAATGCCGATCCGACGTGGCATGTCGCTTGCTCAACCGAAGCACGCACACAGCCGTGCGAACTGAAATCGATATCGAAAGATATCCAGGGAAGGAAGCTTCAAAATGAATCTCAGCAAAGCCTTGTGGACCGTGGGCTCGGTGATTGGCGCCCAACAGGCAGCGAAAGCCGTACGCAGTGTCGAATGGAACGACATTCTGGGTGTGATCGGCCTGGAGCGCCGTCCGAGCGCATTCTCGCGCGCCCTGCCCGCCTTGGGTTTGGTCGCTGTCAGCGCCGCGATCGGCGCGGGTGCGGCATTGTTGCTCGCTCCGAGCTCCGGTCAGGAGCTGCGCGCGCGACTATCGGACGGCCTCGACGACGTGAAGAACCGTCTCGACGACGTGAAGGGTCGCGTCAACGACAAGATCACCGACAAGATCAGTCAATACGAGAACCACACCAGCAACTCGACGTCCTAAGTTGCGCCATTCTTTCGTGCTGCTCGCGCTGCAAGCGGCACGTGAGCATCGACCCCGCGACGGCACTAAGCAGTGCGCCGCGGGGTCGGCGTTTTGTGGATGGGCGCGCGCGAGCCGGGCCGTGCATCGAGCGGCAGCTCTTGCTGCCGGCCCGAAAACGCGCCGCGCTCCAGCTCGGCATTGAGCTCCGCGCCGTAGACGACGATCAACGAGGAAACATAGAGCCAAAACTGCAGCACGATGACGCCAGCGAGCGCACCGTAAGTGGAGCTGAAGCTCGTGAAGTATTGCACGTACGCCGAATACACCGCGCACAGGAGCACCCAGAGCAGCGCCGCCGCGGTCGCTCCGGGCAGGACCATGCGCACGCTGGGCAGCGGACTTCGCTCGGCCGCGTAGCGGTACAATACGCCGAAGCTCAGCCACGCGCCTCCAGCCATCGCCAGCCATCGCAGCGCGACCATCGCAGCGCCGATGTGCAGGAAGCTCAGCGCTTTGGGCAAAATAGCGATCACTGGAATGAGCAGGAACATGCCCAACATGGCCGCCAGCGTGAACGACACGGCAACGCCGCGGCGTTGGAAGAAATTGCGCCGCTCCGGTAAATCATACGCCACATTGATCGCGCGCACCAAGACCCCCATCGCCGAGGACGAGCTCCAGAGCACCGCCAAGAGCCCCAAGATCATGCTCAAGCTCAAGCTGCGCGAGGGCCGCGCTACGAACTCGGACAGCTCTCCGATCACGGCGTCGCGACCGGACGCAGGCAGCGAGCGCGCGATGCCGTAAATGGCGTGCTGAATGGCGATCGGGTCAGCGATCAGTCCGAATAGCGAAACCGCCGCCAAGAGCGCGGGAAACAAACCGAGCACTCCGTAGAACGCCAAGCCGGCAGCCACGATATCAGCGTCATCGGCGTCCGCCTCATCGGAGACGCGCTTGAGCAGCGACCATAAGCGCTTGATTTTAGGCTTTTCCACGCCGGATGGAGTGCACGAACCGTGCCCCCGAGCGACGAGCGAACGCGCGCGGGCCGACACTCGCGGCCTGCGACGAGACGCCACAGCTGCGACTCATTTGCCTCAGCGCCAGCGTCGCGCGACCGACATGGCCGCGGCAATCAGGCCTTTTTTCTCACGCAAGACAAATCTCTGAGCAGCGCGAGCGACGCCTTCCGCGTTGGGACGCGCTGGCACGCGAGCTGCAGATTGGGGCCCTACAACGAGCGCGACGACGAGGGCTATCACCTAACGGAAAGTCTGAGCGATGAAGATCTTCAGTTGTTCGGCGTGCAAGCACGTCGCTTTCTTCGAGAACTCGCAGTGCGTGCGTTGTCGGCACGCTCTGGCCTACCTTCCCGATCGCGGCGTGCTGAGCGCGTTGGAGCCAGATGACACCGACACGGCAGCGCCGGCCGGAGCCAGCGCTCGGTTCCTGGCGCTCGACCCCGCAGCGAAGGGCGCGCGCTATAGGTTGTGCCAAAATTACGCGACGTTCGCGGTATGCAACTGGGCGATCCCGGAATACGACCCGAACCTGTTTTGTCCGGCGTGTCGCTTGAATGAGACGATTCCGGACACGTCCGATCCGGGTGCGGTCGACTCTTGGCGGCGCTTGGAAGTCGCCAAGCGCCGCTTGGTGTACACGCTGCTTGCGCTCGGCTTACCCCTCGAATCGAAGGAAGATCAGCCACATAGAGGCCTCGCTTTTGCCTTCAAAGCAGATGGAAATGACGGTCAGCGTGTGCTCACTGGACACTGCGACGGCCTCGTAACGATCAACGTCGCCGAAGCAAATTCGGCAGTGCGCGAGCAGACGCGCGTCGACATGGGTGAGCCCTACCGAACCTTGCTCGGTCACTTTCGCCATGAATCAGGGCACTACTATTGGGACGTACTGCTCAAGGGCAGCGACCAGCTCGCCGAGTTCCGTGCCGAGTTCGGCAATGAAGAGGAAGACTACGCCGAAGCGGTCAAGCGGCACTATGCCGCGCCGCAAACGGATTGGTCCCAAAATTTCGTCAGCGCGTACGCGACCATGCACCCTTGGGAAGATTGGGCGGAAACCTGGGCGCATTACCTGCACATGGTCGACACGCTCGAGACGGCCGAGAGCTACGGCCTGGCGTTGAAGCCACGGCCGCTCGGCGGCGCGACGAGCGAAACCGTGGTCACCCACCGCATGCATTTCGACGATTTCGGCGCTCTGATCGCGGCGTGGGTTCCGCTCACGGTCGCGCTAAATAGCTTGAACCGCTCGATGGGCTTGCCGGACTTGTACCCCTTCGTGCTCGCAGATCGGGTGATCGCAAAGCTTGGCTTCGTGCATCGCGTGATCGAGCGGAGCGCCAGCGGAGTGGAGCCGACAGTCACGCCGGCCCCCGTCCGCGTTGCGTCTTGAACACGGGTCACTCAAGCGTGCGCGTCAGTCGCGCATGAAGTGACACGTGTAGCCGCCGGGGTGCTTGTCCAAGTACTTTTGATGGTAGTCCTCGGCAGGCGTGAAGGGGCCGGCGTCCACGATTTCGGTCACGATCGGACCGCGCCAACTCCCGCTCTCTTGGGCCTTGCGCTTGGCGCGCTCAGCGGCCTCGCGCTGCGCCGGCGAGGTCACGAAGATCGCGGAGCGGTATTGGCTACCGCGATCGTTGCCCTGCTGATTCTTGGTCGTCGGATCGTGCATCTTGAAGAACCACTTATCGAGCAGCTCTTCGAACGACAGGCGCTTCGGGTCGAAGACGATGCGAATCGACTCTGCGTGGCCCGTTCCACCCGTACGCACCTGCTCGTAAGTCGGCTTGGCCGTCGTGCCGCCTGCGTAGCCCACCTCGGTTTCGATCACGCCTGGGATTTTACCGAGGATGTCCTCCATGCCCCAGAAGCAACCGCCCGCGAGGATGGCCTCTTCGACCGTGGCTTCACAGCTCGCGGCTTCGCCGGGGGCCGGAACCGCGCACGCGTTGTCGTGCGCGACGACTTCTTGATGAGTCGTTTTGCCGTCGCCAAAGAGCGCGCGGTACTCGCCGTAACCCGCGGCCGAAAGCTGTGCGACCGGAATGAAGCGCAGCGACGCTGAGTTGATACAGTAGCGAAGACCAGTCGGACGTGGGCCGTCCTCGAAGACATGACCGAGGTGCGAGTCGCCGTGCTTCGAGCGCACTTCCACGCGGCGCCGACCGTGGCTCAAATCCGGGTGATCGACGACGTTCTCGGCTTCGAGCGGCTTCGTGAAACTGGGCCAACCGGTGCCCGAGTCGAATTTGTCCGTCGAGCTGAACAGCGGCTCGCCGCTGACGATGTCCACGTACAAACCGGCTTCATGGTTGTCCCAGAACCGATTACGGAAAGGCGGCTCGGTAGCGTCGTGCTGCGTGACTTCATACTCGAGCGAGCCCAACCGAGAACGCAGCTCGTCCGAAGAGGGCTTGGAGTAAGAACGCTCTGCCATGGGTCTGATTCCTTTCGCTGGCGATGCTTTGCGCCAGCCTCAGTAGTACGCGCGCAGATCGTGCTCGGTTACTGCTTGCGCGGGCAGCGTACCAAGGTTTTGCGCGGCATTCTCAAGCCTGCCGAACGCCCTCGAGAACGCAAGGCCGGATTTGCGCGCACGTGCAGCGTCGCGCGAATTGTAGAACTTGCGCAGCTGGTGCAACAAAGCGGCAGCGGCCGAAGAGCGGATCGGGAAGCCGCACGCGCGGCACCAAAAAATGTCCGGCCGACGCGCCCCCGACGCTTGGCAACGGGAGCCGACTCGCATAGTCCATGAGGGTGTCTTCCGAGTCGCACCCCGAGGCGTGGCGTTGCGTGCACGGCGTGCGTTGGCGCCTGCTCGAGAGCTACGCGCTGGCGCGTCAAGAGGGGCTCGCGAGCCCCATTGGCCTAGTCGCTGACGTGCGCCACCCGCGCGCTGCGCAATTGCTGCGGCAGCTCCTGCTGTCACAGGCTCACGGTCCTACGAGCGGCGTGTATGCCGGCTGCGCAGAGCGCGGAGCCTTGTGCACGGCGCTCGTGGCAACCTCACCGAAGCTCGCCGAACAGTTGTTTGCGCGTGCCGACGAACCGGGCTCGTGGACCGCGCTCGTGCTGCTGCAAGATGAAGAGGTCGTGCTCAGCGCGAGCTGGCAGGAGCTCATTTCCGGTGTGAGCGCGCGGGCCAGCGTCGGGCAGCGCAGCGAACGCCGCCGTTAAGAGCGCCGCGAACTAGGCGCCACGCGGTCAGCCGACTCCGCACGGAATGCAGCCTTCAGATAGACCTCGGCCACCTCGGACTCGTCGAGCAAGCCGACCACGTGCCCAGCTCGATCCAAAATGGGTAGCTCACGAAGCCCGTTGGCGACCATCCGCTCGGTGGCGGTGCGCAGGTCGTCATCCGGCCGCACGGACACGACTGGCTGCATCAGATCGGCC